>JBEAPQ010000292.1:0-4856 GCA_041164325.1 Planctomycetota bacterium
GCGGGAGCGGGCGCCCGCGGCAACGTCCCGTCCCGGGACCCGGACGTTCTCTCCCGGAAGGACGACGCTCCGCCGCGCCGCGTGCCTGCGGCGGGCGGTGGCGAAGCAGCGGCAGCCCGGATGCCGTGGCCGGGATGGCCGGGCCGCGATCCGCCGCCCGGATTCCGACGTTCTTTCCGCAGAAGAAGCGAAGTTGGGCGAGGCGTCTCCGGCGGGTCGTAGAACCCGCCTCATGCAGCGCGTTCTCAGCTTCGCCCTTCGCGGCATCGACGCGGTTCCGATCGAGATCGAGTGCGACGAGTGGTTTCCGTCCTCGGGCGGCGGCGCGTCGACGGATGCCGAACGGCGGTCCTCCAGGCTGACGATCGTCGGGCTCCCGGACGCCTCCGTGCGCGAATCCGCGCAGCGCGTGCGCGCGGCGCTCGGGATCAGCCGGATGCCGTTCCCGCGCGGCCAGTGCACCATCAACCTCGCGCCCGCCGAGCTGCGCAAGGAAGGACCGGTCTTCGACCTTGCGATCGCGGTCGCGCTCCTTCGCATGCAAGGCGTCATCGGAGAGGATGCGGACGGACTGCTCGACCGGTTCCTCTTCGCGGGCGAGCTCGCCCTCGACGGCAAGCTCCGTCCGGTGCGCGGCACGACGAGCATGGCCGTGCTCGCGCGCGAGCACGGCCTGCGGGGGGTGGTCGTGCCCGCCGAGAACGCGCGCGAGGCGGCGGTCGTCGAGGGAATCGAGGCCTACGGCGTCTCGACCCTGTCGGAGGCCGTGGGCTTCGTCAACGGACGGCTTCCCCTGTCGGCCGCGACGCCACCCGATGCGAAGGGAACGGCGTTCGGCCCGGTGCCTGACTTCGCCGACGTGCGGGGCCAGGAGGGCGCCAAGCGCGCACTCTCGATCGCCGCGGCGGGAGGCCACAACGTGCTGCTGATCGGCCCCGCGGGAAGCGGCAAGACGATGATGGCCCGTTCGCTTCCGGGAGTCCTCCCCCCGCTCACCGATGCGGAGGCGCTCGAGGTGACCCGCATCCACTCCGTCGCGGGCACCGTCCCGGGCGGCGCGGGACTTCTGCGGCAGCGCCCCTTCCGATCGCCCCATCACAGCGCGAGCGCCGCAGCCCTCGTCGGCGGCGGTTCCGTTCCACGACCCGGAGAGGTGAGCCTCGCGCATCGCGGCGTCCTCTTCCTCGACGAGCTCCCCGAGTTCCCGAGGCTCGCGCTCGAGTGCCTTCGCGAACCGCTCGAGGACGGTCATGTCACGATCTCGCGCGCGAGCGGCACCATCCGCTTCCCCGCGCGGGCCATGCTCGTGGCTGCGATGAATCCGTCCCATCAGGGCGGGTTCGCGCGGTCGGCGAGCGAACGCCACGCGCAGGACCGCTACATCGGCCGACTCTCCGGGCCGCTCCTCGACCGGATCGACCTCCATGTCGAGGTTCGGGCGGTGGGGTTCCAGTCCCTGCGCTCGGCGCGCACCGGCGCCTCGTCGACTGAACTGCGGGACCGGGTCGCCGCCGCGCGAGACCGAATGACCGGCCGCCAGGGTCCGCCCCGCCGGAACGCCGATCTCGGTGGCGGCGAGCTCGACCGCCACTGCCCGCTTGGAACCGGCGCCCAGGGGCTTCTCGAAAGTGCGATGCGCGACCTCGGGCTCTCCGCCCGCGCATACGACCGCATCCGCCGCACGGCCCGCACGATCGCGGATCTCGAGGGCGTGGACGAAGTCCTCGAACAGCACATCGCGGAGGCGATCCACTACCGCGCGCTCGACCGCCTTCGCGCGGGGGCGGGGGCGGGCACGTGAGCCTCCTCCGGGCTCATCCCCTGCTCTGGGGCTGGTGCCGACGGCTCGGAGAGCGCCTGCGTCGCTTCCTGCGGACGATCCGCCGCGCGTCCGCGTCAGTGCGAGCGTCGCATCCGGCGGAACCCCGAGGGCCTTCCGTCGTCGAAGTCCCAAACCTCGACCTCGAGATCGCGGACGCCCCAGGCCATCGCCTCCTCGTGGGTCGGGAAGAGCACGTCGAGCCGGGCGCCCTTGATGGCACCGCCGACGTCGAGAACCGGGACGCAACTCCCCCCGTCGTAGCCCGGAACGCGCACGATCGAACCAAGCGGGAGCACCTTCGGATCGGCCGCCACGAGGGCACCGCCGTTCGTGTAGACCGAATAGCCGCTCGCGGTGATTCCGTCGGCGCTCGCACCGCAACTGCGTTCGTCGGGGCTGTAGGCGGTGACGCGCATTCGAATCGTGCGGACGAGGCGAAGCGGGCGTCCGTCGAACAGCCGGGCCTCGCCTGCAATCGAATCCCGCGCCGGAGGCGCAGCCGCCGCCTGACCCGACGGCTCCGATGGAAGCTCGACGAGTGGACTGGTCCCGTGCACCTGCATGTCCGGCTCGCTGCCGGCGGCATCCTCGACATCTCGATCCGACGAGGAGGCGCTCGACGCGGAACGTCCCGTCGCGATGCCGACGGCGACGAGCGAGGCCGCGACGCCCAGCGCGGTCGCCAGCCTGCCGGCCGCGCGAGCCCGCCGCGCGAGCGGCGAAGCCGATCGGACGGAGGGCGGAACACGGAATCCGCGGCGATGTGCGTCGTCGATACCCATCTTTCTCGCTCGGATGCGGTGCGCCCGTCGGCAGCCCCGTTGAAACCTGCGGCCAATCCCGGGAGATACACCCAAGCGGCTCGAGGCGAAGACTACCCGCCTCGATCGCGAGGCCAAGGGAGGTCCGTCCGTTTTACGGGCGAAGCGTCGACCCGACGCGCACAGTCGGCACAAACCGCCGAGTCGGTCTCCGCCGACGAATCTCAGGCATGGCGGCACCCCCGCATCGGTTCGGCTCGTGGTGCTCTTCGGGGATCTGCCGACGCAGTACCCTGCCCCGATGGACTGGAGCCCCCTGCAAATCGCTCTGATCGGTGCCATCGGCCTGAGCGGCGGCCTTCTGGGCGGGCTGGTGGGCCTCGGCGGAAGCATGGTGATCCTGCCCGCCCTGACGTTGGCGATGGGCACGAACCAGCACCTCTACCAGTCGGCCGCCCTCGTGACGAACGTGCTTGTGGCCATTGCCGCCGTGCTTCGACATCGGGGGCGAGGCACGATCCGCCGTCAGATCGCCTGGCCTCTCGGGGTAGCCGGATGCTCGACGGCGATCGTCGGCGTGCTCGTCAGCAACCTTGTGCCGCCTGTGCCGCTTGCGGCACTCTTCGGCGCCTTCCTCGCATACGCATCGATCGCGATTCTCCGGGCGACAGTTCGAGCGGCCGAGCAGACTGCCACCCCGCTCCAAGCTCCCCGGAACCGCTCCGGGGCCATCTTCGTGGGCGGATGCGGCGGCTTCGCATCAGGTCTGCTCGGTATCGGCGGCGGCGCAGTCATGGTGCCGATGCTCCAGCGGCTCTCGGGGCTCAACGTTCGGGAGGCGGTCGCGACGTCGTCGATGGCGATGATCCCGATGGCATCGATCGGCGCGGTGGCGAAGTTCCTCTCGGTGCCCGTGCTCGCCGCTCCGGACGGCTCGGCGCTCGAGCGCGTCGACGTCCTCGCGCTCGCGGCCCTCCTCGGACCGCCGGCGATGCTCGGGGCGAGCCTGGGCGCGGCGATGGTCTACAGACTGCCGGTCCGCGTCATCCGAGCGACGCTTGGAGTCCTCCTCCTCGTGGCCTCGTTCCGGATGCTCGGCCTGGTCTTCTGACGGCGCGAGATCAGCCGCCGGTGTCGATCAAGGCAACGCGCCCCTGCCGACTCGAGGCGGCAGGGGCGCGTCGCAGCGATCCAATCTGAGGCGCAAGGCGCCCCGCGCACACGTCACTTGCCGAGGCAGCCGACATGACCTGGCGGCACGACCTGACCCCAGACGGCGAGCTGCTGCTGACGCGACGTCGTGTAGATCGTGAACGGGATGTACTGCACGCCGACCGTGTCGGGGGCGGGAGTCACACGGAAGGTCATGTGCGTCGTGTTCCCCTCGACCGAGGTCCCCACGAGCTCGACCTTCGCCGCACTCGAGGAGCTCGCGGCCGTCGCGATGCGCTCTCCCTCGGGCAGGTCCGTCACGTCGACGACGAAATCGGCGGAGGTCCCCTGCTCGATCCGTCCGAAGCTGTGTCGATAGTCCGTCAGTCGAAGAACAGGCCGGGGCAGGGTCGACTCGTGGCGAATGTAGACGTCGACGAGTGGACAGTCGGCACGATCCGTCTCGACCATCCAGTGCCGAGGCATGTTGCCGTCGGGGAAGTCCTTCGCGAGGTCCCACTCGATCGCGTACATCGCGCGAGGCTCGTCCTTCGAGGGATCGAAGCCGATGAAGCGGACGGGCTTGCCCCCGATCGCGCAGACGCCGAAGGGCTTGCCATCGGTCGACTCGAGGACGATCCGACCGGACTGCGGCTGTCCCTTGACGCAATTCAAAATGGCGGGGCTCACGCGCACCGGCAGCGAGACCTCGTTCCGAAGCTGGATGTTGACGACCTGCGTGTATCCGTCGAACAGGACCTTCATCTCGGCCTTCTTGAGGCCTGGAGCCGACTGGGCCTTCATCGCAGCCCGCAGATCGACAGAACCTCCTGGGGGGATCACCTCGCCTGAGATGTCGTCGATCGTGGTGCACTTGCAGCTCGGCTGCACGGTCAGGATCTCGATGGGCCGATCACCCGTGTTGAGCAGCTTGACCACGCCCTCTCGGGTCTCCGACGGGCCGACGATGCCGAAGTCCAGCACCTCGGGCTCGATACGGATCGGGGGCGGACCATCCACCGGCTCGGAGTCATCGACGACCGCCGAGGGATCTGCGACAGCGGGTTGCTGGGGCGAGGGGGCCGGAGACTCTGCCTCTCCGCTCTCGGTGGCAGCCGTCT
>JBEAPQ010000293.1:0-9992 GCA_041164325.1 Planctomycetota bacterium
GGGCAACGACCACGACCTCGGTTCCCGCTTCGTGGCCGACCGCTTCGAACTCGCCGGCTGGCAGGTCATCCACCTGGGGGCCAACACGCCGGCCGCCGACGTCGCCCGGGCCGTCCTCGACTACCAGCCTGACCTCGTCGCGCTGTCGACGATGATCGCGCTCCACCTGCGTTCGACCGCCACGGTCATCTCAGCCATCCGCGCGCTGCCCGAGCACGGCAAGGTCCGCGTCCTCGTGGGCGGCGGACCCTTCCTGCAGGTCCCCGACCTGTGGAAGAAGGTCGGGGCCGACGGGACCGCGGCGGATGCCGCCTCGGCGGTCCACCGCGCCGAGGAACTCGTCGGGGCCTGATCCCTGAACAGTGCCGCGGCGACCCGCCGCGCTTCCGGGACCCCGCATCGCACCGCCACTTTTTTGTCGCGGTCCTGCACCGCGCGGGCCCAGGTCCCAGAATGGGCGACCCGGCCGGTGACCCCTCGGCCGGGAACCCTCCGGCATGATCTGGGAACACAGCTGGGCGCTGGCCCTCCTCGTCCTCGTCCCTGTCCTCGCGATCCTCGGACTGCGGTCACGCGCGCCGTTCGCGAGCCCCGGGATGCGCAGGCTGACCGCGGTGTTCCACGCCGCAGCGGGCGCGGCCCTGATCCTGGCGCTGGCAGGCCCCCACCGCTCGTCGCAGGACACGTCGCCGGTGCGCGTGGTCCTGGCGCTGCCCGATGCAGACGCGTCGCTCGCAGCCTCCTGGCGTGAAGCCACGCCGTTCGGAGACGAGTTCCGCATCGTCACCGCCGGGGCCCAGCCCTCGGTCGGGGAGCGCGGGGACACCTCGGCACCCGCAGCCGACGGGGCCCCCGACCTTTCGGCGGCGCTGGCCGCGAGCCTCCTCGAAGCCACGCCGGGTCAGCCGATCGACATCGCGATCCTCGGCACCGCCGGGCACGTCCGCCCATCGCTCGCCGCCTCGGCCCAGGCGCTCGCGCAGCCCGGCGTCCGCCTCCACGCACGGACGACCCCGCCGGTCGATGCCGGGCCGGTCCTGCTCGACGTCGACCACCCGGCACGGGTCGGCCGCCGCGAGCCGTTCCGGGCCGTGCTCGCGGTCCGCGCTCCGGAGCCGCTCCTGGCGCGCATCCGCATTCTGGACCGTCGGTCGGGCACACTCCTGACCGAGCGCGATGCACCGCTGCGGAGTGGGTCGCAGGCCCTGTTCTGCGACGTGCCTCCCCTCCCGGACGAGGGCGTCGTGCAGCTGGCCTTCGAAGTCGTGCCCGCAGGCGCGGAGAGTGCCTCCGCAGCAGGGCGCGAGGAGACGGCGGTCCTCGTCGACGGCTCACCGCGGGTGCTGTGGCTCGGAGCGAGCGACGAGGCCCGCGACGCGCTGCGCGCGACCCTGGCTCCGCACGGACTTGAGATCGACACCGCGGCCGCGGCCGCTCCGTTCGGCAGCGACCCGGCCGACAGCTGGGACGTGGTGCTCGTCGACGACCTGCCGGCCGACGGCTGGCCCGCCGCGGCGCAAGCGGAGCTCGCCGCAGCCGTCGTCGATCGCGGGACCGGCGTCTTGCTGGCCGGAGCCCACCGATCGCTGGGCCCCGGGGGCTACGCCGATTCGCCGCTCGCCCCGATCCTGCCGGTCGACTTCCCGCAGCGCGAAGAGCGGCGCGACCCATCGGTGTCGCTCGTCCTCGTGATCGACACGAGCGGCAGCATGGGCAACCGCATCGAACTCGCGAAGGAGGTCGCGCGGCTCGCGCTCCGCCGCCTGCTCCCGCACGACAAGGCCGGCATCGTCGAGTTCTACGGCAGCAAGCGCTGGGCGGCTCCGCTCCAGCCCGCGTCGAACACGATCGAGCTGATGCGCGCGCTGAACCGCATGCAGGCCGGCGGGGGCACGGTCATCTACTCGGCCCTCGAGGAGAGCTACTACGCGCTGCTGAACGCGCCGACGCGCTTCAAGCACATCCTGGTGCTCACCGACGGCGGCGTCGAGTCGGGCCCCTTCGAGGCGCTCGCCCGACGCATCGGTTCGTCCGGCATCCAGCTGAGCACCGTGCTGATCGGGCCGCAGGCGAACAGCCCGTTCCTGATGAACCTCGCCCAGTGGGGACGCGGCCGCTTCTACGCGGCGCCGTCCCGGTTCCAGCTGCCCGAACTCCGTTTCAAGGAGCCGCAGACGACGCTGATGCCCTCGGTCCAGGAGCGCCCGTTCGGAATCACAGCGACCGCACCCTGGGAGAGCACGCGCGCGCTCGGCGACGCTCGGGCGACCCTCGGCGGCCTCGTCGAGGCGCAGGGACGTCTCGGAGCCGAGGAGCTCCTGTCCGCGACCGACGGCGGTCAGCCCGTCCTCGCGGCCTGGGACCAGGGCGCCGGCCGCGCAGCCATCCTCGCGACCGAACTGCTCGGCCCGATGACCGACTCGGTGCGCGAGGCCGGCTGGGCCACGCTGTTGGCCGACCAGATCCGGGCCCTGGCGCGGGGGCGCGAGGCGCTCCGTCCGACGCTCCGCGTCCAAGCGCAGCCGCGCGGTGCCCGCGTGACCCTCCACGACGCCGAGCGCCCGGCATGGCCGCTCCCCGAGCTCGCGTTCGAGGAAGTCGACGGGACCGCGTCCGGCACGGTCGCCCTGACGCCGACGGCGGACGGCGCGTCCTTCGTCGCCGAGGTTCCGTGGCCCGAGTCCGGAGCCCTCCGGTTCTCGGTGCCCGCGGCGTCGGGCGAGCCGGCCACGGGCGCGGCGGCCGCCCCGGCCCCGCGCGAGGCCCGACTCCACGACGTCTCGGACGCGGTCCGACGACTCGTCACGGCGACGGACGGCACGCTCGAAGGGCCACTGCCGCACGCGGCGCCCCCGTCCCCCGCCGGCGCTGTGTCCCGGACACCGCTGCGCCCGACGCTCGCACTCGTCGCCGCACTGGCCTTCCTGGCCGCTGTGCTCGCACGCCGTTGGCCCGGGCGCGCCGCGCAGGCGGCCATCGCGCTGCTCGCGCTCTCGCTGCTGCCGACGCACGCCGTGGCCCAGCAGTTGTCGGAGGACCCGATCCAGGCGCGCATCGACGCCGAGCTGCGGCGCACCGGCAACCTCGACGCGCTCCGCGCCGCGTGGAAGGACGGCTCCGAGGAGCAACGCCTCGCGCTCGCCCGGGAGATCGGGGACATCGATGCGCTGCTCGAGCTGACCCGCGACCGGCCCGCGCACCGCGCGCTGCGCGCGCTCGTCCTCGAGGCGGGCGGCAACCTGGAGGACGCGCTCCTCGAGGTCCGCACGCTCGCCCAGGAGGCGCCGGACGTCGATCGGGGCGGATGGATTCTCCGCGAGGCCGAGCTCCTGGCCTCGCTGGGTCGGACCGCGGACGCCCGCGCGTCGTTCCGCCGCGCTGCGGCAGCGTTCGACGACCCCGCCTACGCCCACGCCATCGGCCACCTCGCGGCCAGCTACGGACTCTTCGACGTCGCGCTCGAGCTGCACGTGCCGGCTCCCGACGCAGCCGATGCGGCCCGGACAGCGACGTTCCTGCGCCGAGCCCGCTACTGCGAAGCACTCGGCGACGACGACGGCGCGATCGAGAACTACCGCGCCGCCGCGGACGCAGCCCCCCAGCGACGCGAGAAGCGCTTCGCGCTGACGCGGATGCTCGCGACCACCAAGGCCGCGGGACGGCTGGAGAAGCTGGTCGCCGACTGGACCAGGGAACTCGACCAGCTCGACGTCGACCGCAGGGCCGCGCTCCTCGATGCACTGCGCGAACTCGATCGTGGAGACGACGCCCTCGTCCTCCTCGACCGACCGGAACTCCAGAGCGACGCCTCGCTCCAGGCCGAGGCGCTGTCCATCGCCATCGAGTCAGGGCGGACCGACGACGCCGTCGCGCGCGCGCAGCAGCGACTCGCTGCGGCTCCCGACCAACCGCGCCTCCGCGTGTCGCTGGCCCTGCTGCTGACCGACCTCCGCCGGCGCGACGAAGCGTCGGCCGTGCTCGTGGAAGGCATGGAGCGCGCGTCCCGCCGCGAACTCCAGCTGCTGGTCGAGGCGGCATCCGAACTCGGCGACGAGGCGGCCTTCGCCGCAGGACTCGCGCGCATCCGTCAACGCGGCGAAGAGCGTGACCAGCTCGACGCGGTCCTGCTCGAAGCCGACCATCTGCGCCGTCGCCAGCGCTTCGATCTGGCGGTCGCCGTCCTCGAGGGAAGCCGCGGGCTCGCCACGACGCCGACGGCCAAGGTCCGCCTCGCCGAGGCGCTCGAGTCCGCATCGCGCACCACCGCAGCGATCGCCCTCTACCGGGAGGCCTACGAGGCCACGCAGACCGAGGATCTCGGCCTGCGCCTCGCGTGGCTCCTGTCGAGCAGCCGCGACGCCGCCGAACGCGCCCAGTCCTCGGAGCTGTTCCGCAGGATCTGGCTCGAGGCCGGCAGCGCCGCCCGCCGCGTCCAGGCCGAGGAGCGGGTGCTCGACCTCGCCGCCCGGGAGGGCAAGCTCGCGGACCTTGCGATCGAACTGGAAGAGGCCCTCGACGATCCAACGACCGAGCACCGCGACCAGAAGCGCGAGGCCCTCGTCAAGATCTGGGCTCGCGCCCAGGACACGTTCGGCGCCCGTGAAGTCCTCGAGCGCTGGATCCGCGACGAGCCGTCCCGCGAGGTCGAGGCCCGGCAGCGCCTCGCGCAGATCTACCTCGAGAACGAGGAGTTCCGGAACCACGAGCGGACGCTGCGGCAGCTGATCGACCTCGACCCGGAGGCCGAGCTCGACTACCGCCAGCAGATCGCGCTCGGCTTCCTCGAGCGCGGGCGCCCGGTCGAGGCGCGCGCGGTGATCCGCGAGATGCTCGACGGCGGCGGCAACCCGGACGCGATCGCCTTCGAGTTCTCGGCCGGCATCTTCTCGCTGGCGGGCCGGCACCGCGAAGCGGCGGACCTCTACCGTCGGGCGCTCGCCCTCCACCCGGACCGCATCGAGACGCTGCTGCTCTGGGCGAACGCGATGGCCGCTCAGAACCGGGCCGACGAGGCCGTCGCCCGGTTCGCGGACATCTTGATGCGTGAGTCCGAGGGCATCGCCGACGACCTCTTCCTGGTCGCCGTCGACGGTCTCCTGAACCTCGAAGCGCCGAAGCCCGTGCTCCGCCTCGCGGACCGCGCGCTGCGCCGTCGCATCGCGGCACAGCCGGACAAGGTCTTCCTCCGCCGCGCACGCCAGGACGTTCTCGAGATGCTCGGTGACCAGGAGGCACGGCTGGCGAGCCTCGAGGAGACGCTGCTCGTCGCGGGGCTCCAGCGGACCACCTGGCTCCGGGAGGCGATGGAGGAGTCCGCCAAGCGTCGCGACTGGCCCTCGTACCTGGCCGACGCCCGCGCACTCCTGGAGACGGGCGACGAGGTGCCGCCGGCCGTCTTCCTGGAGATCGGCGAGGCCCTCCTGCAGACCGGCGAACTGCGCGCGGCCGAACGGGCGTTCGCCCGGGCCCGGCTCGCGACGGACTTCGCGAAGGTCGAGAACCGCATCGCCGAGCTCTTCGAGAAGGCGGGGCGCATCGAGGACGCCGAACGCGTGCGGCGGCGCGTGCTCCGGCGCGACCCGACCAACCCGAGCGCGCTCTTCGCGATCGCGCGGCTCGTCGAGCAGCGCGGTGACCGGGCGGACGCGCTGGCGCTGTACCGCGATGCGGCGCAGCTGCTGTTCCAGGGACAGGACCTCGAAGCCGAGGCGCAGCCTTCGCGTTCGAGCCGCAACCAGACGTCGACGGGTCCCGGCTTCGACGACGCGGTCGACGGCGCGCTGCGGTGCGCGGCAGACGCCGGAGACCTGGCGCCGCTTCGCGACGACCTGGAGCGCCGCTTCGCCGAGGCCAAGGACGCCTCGGCGACCGCACGCATCGGGCTGATCACGCAGATGCGCCGCTTCGTCGAGGCGTGGCCCGACCGCGCGGAAGCCGAGCGCCTGTCGGACCTGGAGGACGCCATCCTCGCCGAGAGCGGAGAGGGCGTGGACGACCGCCTCCGACTTCGCGTCGTGCAGGAGCGCCTCGCGCGCGGCGAGCTCGACCGCGCGGCCCGCGCGCTCGAAGCGGTGAAGACCGATGCCGGGTTCGTCCGCGCACGCATTGCGCTGCTCCGCGGAGACCGCGAGGAGGCGCTCCGCCTCGCGCTCACCGCCACCGATGCGCGCACCCAGCTCGAGACCGGGCGCGCCCTGATCCTGGCGGGTGCGGACGAGGAATTCGCTGCGCTGCGCGCATCGCTCCAGGCCCGCGCGGCGGAGGATGACGGGGCCGCGCGGACCCTGGAGAGCCTCCAGCGGATGCTCGGCGAGGAGGTCGACCCGCGTCCCGGACTCGACCTGATGGTCCGCCAGGCGCGTGAAGCCTCCGGCAGCCTTTCCCAGCGGGTGTCACGGCTGACGTCGGCGCTGCGCAATCACACCTTCCTGACCGACGCCGAACGCGGCGACCTGCTGGCGCCGCTCGCCCGGGAGGCTGCCGCCAGCAAGGACGGCCTCGCCGCGTGGTCGATCGTGTCCGCGGCCCGCGGCTGGCTGCCGGCAGAGGATCTCGCGCCGCTCGTCCCGCTCTTGTTCGACGACCAACAGCAGATCTACCAGGTGACGTCGCGCGCCGCCTACCTGGATCTGATGCCCGCGGACGAGGCCGCGAAGCTCTTGGACAAGACGCTGGGCCGCTTCGACGCCGCCGAGGTCCGAAACGCCCTGCTCCGCATGCTGGCGAACCAGGATCTGCCGCCCACGCTGCACGCCGCCATGCTTTCCGGCATCCGCCTCAGCGAGCTGCAGCCCTCGGATCGGACGTGGCTCTCGCGCGTGGTGACGCAGGGACGCCAGCCGAGGGAGACCTCGGAACTGCTGCTGCGCACGATGCGTCGCGACCGGCCCGAGGATCCGCAGACCGATCTGCTGGCCGCTCAGATCGAGACCGACACGGATGCGCGCCGCACGCTGCTGCGGCGCGCCGCGGATCGGCTGTCGGCAACAGCCCAGGTGGACGGCGCGACGGGCACGGCGATCGACTGCCTCGCCGAGCTCTGCGACGGCACGCTGCGGGAAGAGCTGCTCGCACGCACCGACGCCGGGCTGGCTGCCGCGCGTCTCGTCCGTGCCGCCCTCCTCGGTGCCGCCGGGCGGGCCGAGGACTCCGCGGACCAGTATCTCGAGGTCGTCCGCGCCGACCCGGCCAACACTGCGCTCGTCTTCCAGGCCCAGGCCCTGCTGCTTGCGCTCGGCCGGCGCGAGGACGCGATCGAGGTCTACGCGAAACACCTCGACGCGATCTCGCAGGTCTACCCGTTCCACGCCGGACAGCTCGCCCGTCTCTACGTCGACGCGGGCCAACCCGAGGCCGCCCTCGCCGCCCTGCGGCGCGCCGAGGACGAGGGTGGGACCAACCTCGACGTCTGGCTGCGCGCCGCGGTGTCGCTGGACGACGACGAGGCTCGCGTCCGCGAGATCCGGGCGTGGGCCCAGGCGCGGCAGCGCATCCAGCGGCGCAGCGCGGGCCTCCGGATCAACTTCAACCCGATGGCGCGCGCCCAGCGCTGGACGCTCTCGGACGTGCTGACGGCGGACGGGAGTCCCCGCCCGCTGCCCGCGGTGGCCAGCGAGGCCGAGGAAGAGGGCGATCTGCTCTCGTTCGTTCCGGAGGGTGCGGCCCTCGCCGAGTCCCTGCTCCGCTGCATCCCGGGCGCACAGCGGGACGCCGCGCTGTCGCTCTACCGGGGCCTGCTGGGCAGTGAGGCCCGCTTCGGCGACGTCGAGCCGCGGCTCGCGGACCGCGACCAGCGCCTCGCGAGCACACCGTTCGATGCGGAGGCCCTGAGGGTCAGCCTCGCCGCCGACCAACTCGGTCTGCCGAGCGCCGCCGAGACCATCGCCCGGACGGCTCTCCTCCGGGGAACCGATCCCCAGGTCGACCCCGGCACGTGGATCGATCTCCTGTGGACGGCCGAGCGCGCCGGCCAGCCGGACCTCGTGAAGCGGATGCTGGCCTTCACGCTCAGGGACCGTGCGCTGCTGTCACGCTTCGAGGTCCGCGACCGGGCGGGCGATGTCTTCCACCTCGCGGCTCGACACAGCCCACGTCTGCTCCTGACCCTCGCGCCGGTCGGCACGTCTCCCAACGCGTACTTCGACGGTGACCTGCTCGCCGAACTGTCGCTCGGGGAGCAGGACGCCGACTCGATCGTGCAGGCATTCGCACCGATCGACGGCCACCTGCGGGGATCGAACCGCTACGGCGACACGCGGATCGCGCTGCCGTGGGCCGGCGTCCGCATCCGGACAGGCGACATCGAACGCGCGGTCGAAGCGCTCATGGTCGACGACTCCCAGAACGACACGGGCGACCTCGTCCCAGCCCGCAACTTCGCCGCTGCCGTCCCGCCGCTCTCCCTGTGGAAGGACCCCACGCTCGCCGTGCCGTTCGCAGAGCGGCTGGCAGGCGCGGCAGCGGAGGCCCGGGGCAACGGGATGCGCGGCGTCCTCGTCCGCACCGGACTGCTGGTTGCCGCGCGCCTCGACGAGGCGGGCCGGAAGGACGACGCGGTGCGCGTGCGTGCCGCCCTCCGCGAACAGGCTGGCCTCGTCCCCTACGCCGCGTCTTGGCTGCAGCTGCCGGCACGTTGAGCGGAGCCGCCGCCGCGACCCTGCCCCGCGGGGCGGATCGCGCGCTGCGATGGGGCGCCGTGGCGATGGCTGCCGGCGTGATCGCGGAGCACGCCGCCACCGCCGTCGGAGCGGCGTCGCTCCACCAGGGCGGTGGCGCCCGCAGCGCCGAGCTCGTGGTCCTCGTCGGACTCGGCATCTCCGCGCTGCTCGCCGTGACGAGGTGGGCACGCGTGGGGATGCTCGGAGTCTTCCTCACGGCCCTGGCCGTCGACCTCGCGGCGACCTGGACCGCGACGCAGGGTGCACTCCTCGTGCTGCCGTGCCACGCAGCCCGCTGGCTCGGCCCCCTGGCGTTCGTCGTCGCGACGCGCGGGAGGCCGGGCGGGACCGAGCCGGCACGTCTGCTGCTGGCCCTCGCCGCCGCCGCCACGTTCGCCGGCCACGGCATCAAGGCATTCCAGGCACCCCCGAACTTCGTCGCCTACCTCGACTGCGTCTGCGGGCTCGCGATGGGTGACGGCTGCCCCGATCGACTCCGTGCGGCCACTCTGATCGCCATCGGCGTCGCGGACATCGCCGTCGCGGCGCTCGTCCTGCGGAATCGCCGGGGTGCGGCCCCTGCACTCGCCTGGATGGTCGTCTGGGGAGGCGCGACCGCCGTCGTTCGCTGCGTCCACGGCGGGCTCGAGGCCTGGCCCCTCACCGCGGAACGGGTCCCGAACGCCCTCGTCCCGCTGGCCGCCCTGCTGCTCCACCGCGCGGCGACGCCCGCACGCTAGTCGAGGTCGAGGATCGAAGGTGGTGTGAGATCCTCGTCGACGCCAGGGTCCTCGGACTCTTCCGGAGCGCGAACCAGCCAGAACGAGAGCTCGGGCAGCCCGCGCCGCGTGATGTCTTCCATGGCCCGCTTCACCAAGAGCGGGCGCGCGGCCTCGAGTCGAGCGAGGACTTCTTCGCGCGAAAGCCGACTCCCCGGCGGGTGCACCAACAGCCGCACGAGCATCCTGTGCCCGGCCGCAGGCTCGACCGCATCGACGCTCAGGTTCTGCAGCACCTCGTCGTCGCACTCACCGACGAGCGTCGATTCGACCGAGCGGGCGATCTGCGCCGCCAGCTGCAGATCCTTGCGGGAGCCGGACGCGCTCACGACCCGTCGCCTTCCTCGGCGTCCGTGACGTCTTCGAGGATCATCACGGCCTGCGCGTGCGACGGCCCGGGCCCCACCGGAGGCACAGCCACCTCGAACGCGGGACCGTCTGCCTCGCCGCCGCGGCCGACGAAGACGAAGGTCAGCGCGTCGAGCGGCGCACCCAGCACGACATGACCTGCACCCGCGCCGATCGCGACCGGCGCGTAGAGCAGGTCCTGTTCGTC
>JBEAPQ010000294.1:0-4481 GCA_041164325.1 Planctomycetota bacterium
GTCCTGCCGGCGGTAGCGACGGCCGATGGCGCCCTTCTCGTCGTAGAACGTGCGGATGCCGGCGTCGCGGAGTTCATCCACGATCTTGTGTGCCGCCTCGGGCATCCCCGCCTTCTTGACCAGCGGGAACACCGCGACCGTGATCGGCGCGATCCGCGGATGGAAGTGCAGCACGGTCCGGACCTCGGACTTTCCGGTCTTCTCGTCGGTGACCGTCTCTTCGTCGTAGGCGTCGACCAGGAACGTCATCGCCGCGCGGTCGCAGCCGGCCGCCGGCTCGACGACGTGCGGGACGTAGCGGGTCTTCGACGCCTCGTCGAAGAACGACAGATCCTTGCCGCAACCCTTCGCGTGCGCTTCGAGGTCGTAGCTGCCCCGCTTGGCGATGCCCTCGAGCTCGCCCCAACCGAACGGGTATTCGTACTCGACGTCGGTGCAGCCGCTCGAGTAGTGGGCGAGCTCATCGTCCGCGTGGACACGCTTGCGGAGCCGGTCCGGCCGCACGCCGTTGCGGAGGTACCAGTCGTAGCGTTCCTCGACCCAGTACTCGTACCACTGGTCCGACTGGTCCGGCGGCACGAAGAACTCCATCTCCATCTGCTCGAACTCACGCGTGCGGAACACGAAGTTCCCCGGCGTGATCTCGTTGCGGAAGCTCTTGCCTATCTGCGCGACGCCGAAGGGCGGCGCCATGCGGGAGCTGTTCACGACGTTGAGGAAGTTCGTGAAGATCCCCTGCGCGGTCTCGGGCCTCAGGTAGACGACGCTCGCCGAGTCCTTCACGGGGCCCGCGTGCGTCTCGAACATCAGGTTGAACGCACGCGGCTCGGTCATCAGACCTTCTTCGCGGCAGACCTTGGCGGGGCGGCCGCAGAACTCGCGATCGAGACAGGCCATCGCGTCGAGATGGTCCTCACGGAACCGCCCCTTGCAGCGCTTGCAGTCGACGAGCAGGTCCGAGAAGCCCGCCACGTGCCCCGACGACCGCCAGACCTCGGGATGCTGGATGATCGCGGAGTCGAGACCGACGATGTCGTCGCGACGCACGACCATCGCGTCCCACCACGCGTTCTTGACGTTCCGCTTCAGCTCGGCCCCGAGCGGGCCGTAGTCGTAGCAGGAGTTGATGCCGCCGTAGATTTCGCTGCTCTGGAAGACGAAGCCGCGTCGCTTGCACAGCGAGACGATGCGCTCCATCAGGTCGGGGGTCGCTTTGGCCATCGGGCCGAAGACGGTACGAGGCGGACGGACGCCGGGCAACGCCGGGGCCGCGGAAGGGTCCGGTCAGCGTCCCGCCCGCCGCCGCCCGACGATGTGGGCGACGAAGGAGACCACCCAGACGAGCCCGAGGCCCGTGTGCACGTAGCCCCAGACCACGCGGAACGCCTCGTCGACGGCGGCCTGGAGCCCGTAGCCGGACACGACCATCGGCAGCGCCGACACGGCGAGGACGAGACCGGTCTTCCTGCCGGCCCGCGTGCCGGAACGAACCTTCGGGACCACGTGCGTCGCCCACAGCAGCCCGAGCCCGAAGACCAGGAGCGGCCCCGTCAACCGGTGCAGGTCGGCGAGCAGCGGCTCCAGAGGATGGTTGACGAGCGCGAACTCGTCGGCCGGCTCGCACAGATAGCGCATCCATGCGTAGACCAGCCCGGTGCCAGCCGCCGCGAGGGTCGCCGCATGGGTGTAGCGCGCGTGGCTCCGCTTCAACGCCGCTTCCTCGACATGGCGATCTCGTGACCGTCGGGCTCCCCGGCCGGCGGCGGGCCGTCCGGCTTTGGCTTGGGATCTGGCTTCCGACCGAGCTCGGCGTGCAGCGCAAGCACCCGACGGACGCAGCCGACCACCGCCTTGCACGTCAGCGTCGCTCCGGTGACCGCGTCGACGCCACGCCGGAGTCGGAGCCGGTCATCGAGGGAGCGATCGATGAACTGGTCGTAGAACGGCTGCGGCGGGATGTAGTCCTGGGGCTCCGCGAACGCACAGACCAGCACGCGCATCGCCCGCCCGTCCGGAGCGATGGCCACGGCCACCGTCTCCCGACGGGTCCGGACACGGTGCACGTCGAAGTAGACGGTCCCGCAGGGCTTCCCGTCCCGGCACACGACGTAGGGATGGACGATCGAGGTGGGCGCCTCGCCATCCGACGCGTCGGCCACGCGTGCGCGTGCCTCGTCGTCCAGGACCGCTGTGGTCCGAGTCACGTCGCCATCCGGGAACAGCTCGGCGATCGCCTCGTCGACGGTGAAGAACACCGCCTGCGCCGGCGACGCTGCTGCGAGCAAGAGCGCGCAGCACAGCGCTCGGAAGGCACGGCGAGCGCGCGGCGAGACGGCATCCATGGCACGTTTCCTCATCTTCGCGGTCCTCAGAACACGTAGCCGAGCAGCAGATCGAAGCGATCCTGGCCCGAGTCGAAGTCCTGGAAGTCGGCCTTCACGACGACCTGAGGGATCGGCCGCCAGTGCAGTCCGACCGTGACGATCGAGTCGGACTTCCCCGCAACGCGCGTGGAGCCCGGCGCGATCCGCGCCTGGGTGTCGACCTCCTCGTAGCGGACGAACGGATAGAGCGCGTGGCCGCTGTCGGGTGCGAGGAACGACATCACGTCGTAGCCCCCTTCGACGTAGAAGCCATCCATCCGGCTCGCCACCGTGGCTCCGCTGGCGGCGGCGTTCCGGCGCGCGGTGTCGTCGATCCACGCGGTGGCCCAGAGGCCACGGAGCCACAGCGGTCCCGACTTCCAGTCCACGTGGAGATCGACGATCGTCGTGTTCAGGTCCGGGACCGGGCGCCCGTCTGCATCGATCCCGTCCTGCCCCGTGTCACCCCAGTAGACCGAAGCACCGACGATCAGGCCGGGCGTGTCGGTCCAGTCGAGTCGTCCCGTCAGCGCGAAGTCATCGGCCGCCGTGCGGTTGCCCTTCTGGCGGCCCGCGCGCAGCCCGTCCTCGTCGAACCGACTGCCTTCGAGCGCCGTCACCGCGTAGGCGCGGTAGCTGAAGCCGCCGACGCCGCCGAAGGCTCCCGCACCGGGCGCCCGCCACGTCGTCGGCATGATCCGCTTCTCGACTTCGGGCCTCTGCGCACCGAGGAACGTGATCGGCTCGTGGAGTTCGTTCACGAATCCAACGGGGATCAGCACCATGCCGCCGCGCACGTTCCAAGCGTCGCTGGCGAGGTAGTCGAGGTAGCCGAACTCGAAGGAAACGTCCCCGCCGTCGCTGGTCGTGCCCGAGCTCTTGCTGGTCGAACCGTGCTCGATCTCGATCTCGGTGTTGAGCACCCAGCGATCGTCGAACTTGTATCCGACGTAGAGGATCGCCCGGAGCGCGTCGAGGCGGTCCGCAGCCCCCTGGCGATCCTCGTAGAGGAACTCGCCGTAGCCGCCGATCGAGAGCCCTTGCTGGACGCCGTAGACCTTCGACGCGGCCGGACCGAGCCCGTAGCGACTCTCGCCGAGCGCCGGGAGGACATCCCCCAGCTGGAGGCGCTCGAGGTCCTGCGCCAGCGCCTCGAAGCCCGCCGCGTGGCTGGCCGACTCCGCCTGCAGCGCAGCGAGGCGCGCCGCGAGTTCGCGGTTCTGGGCTTCGAGTGCTTCGACCCGCTGCTGGAGCGGGTCCTGCCCCACGGCGGCGAGGGCCAGGGTCGCGGCGGCGAACGCACAGAGGGTCAGGGATCGAACGGGCAGTGCAGTCATGGGTCCTCGGGGCCGATGGAATCGCCCAGTTGAGATCTGATCGCAACTCCCAATTGCGATGAAATCTCAAAAGCCTCTGTGAAGGGACGGGACAGGCGCCTCCCCACTTGTGCGCAAGTCCCCTACGTCAAGGGTGTTTGCGTTCGCCCGCGAGACTCGACCGCAGCTCGGTGGCCACGCTAGCCCTCGCCCCCCACCCAGGCCCCGCCAGGGAAATGGTGCTGGGTTCCCTCCACCCGCCTTCGCTCGCTTGAGCGGCGCCGCCTGGGCCCTATCCTCGCACGATTCGATCCGATGGCCGCCACCCACGACCCCGTCTACCTCGCCGAGCTCGGCGCCAAGGCCCTCTCCGGCCAGCCCCTGACCCCGGAAGAGGGCCTCGCCGTCTACCGCGGGCTCGATCAGACCTCACTCGGCCTGCTCGCCAACGCGATCCGGTTCGAGAAGAACCCCGACCCGGTCGTCACCTACATCGTCGACCGGAACCTGAACCCGACGAACGTCTGCGTGACCGACTGCGGGTTCTGCGCGTTCTACCGGTCGCCCGGGGACGCCGAGGGCTACGTGCTCCCGCGCGAGGTCATCTACCGCAAGATCGAGGAGACGATCGCCCAGGGCGGCACGCAGCTCCTCCTCCAGGGCGGTCACCACCCCAAGCTCAGGACGGAGTGGTTCGCCGAGCTGTTCCGGGACATCAAGTCCCGCTACCCGCAGATCTGGATCCACGGCATGTCGCCGCCCGAGATCACCCACCTCGCCAAGATGGACAAGCGCCCGGTCC
>JBEAPQ010000295.1:0-5564 GCA_041164325.1 Planctomycetota bacterium
CGGACGGCCGGATTGCCGCTGTGCGGTCCGTCGCCGCGCTCCATCGTCGACGCCGGCGCGATCGCCGACACGAGTGCCGTGACCCCTTCCATCCGCGGCCGGAACCGCATGTGGAAGTAGAACTCGTCGTAGAGCTCGAAGGGGCGCACGCCGCGCGTCACCGGATGGTCGGCGATCATCGACAGGTTGGCCGTCCAGGTCGGGTTCACCGACCAGTGCGTCTCGAAGTAGCCGCCGGTCCAGTCGAGGAACCGCTGGCCGGGGATGCCGACCGGGACCTCGACCGCGTAGTGCAGGCAGACGAGACCGACACCACGGTCCATCAATCCGCCGAGCTCCTCGAGATGACGGAGCAGGGGGTGCCCACCGCCGCCGTCGGCGAAGCTGACGAAGCAGTCTGCGGTGTCGATGACTTCCTGGTCGCTCGGCCACAGGTCGACGACGACCGCATCGATCGGCAGGCCGCTCGCGTTCAGCGCGTCCGCGAGGATGTCGCAGCCACCGCGGTGCTCGTGCGCGCCGTAGCCGTGGCTCGCGCGGCCGGCGAGCAGCACGACCTTGCGGCGGCGTTCCAGGTCCTGCGGAACCACCCAGACATTCCGGTACTCGACCGGGTTGCCGTGGTCCTGGAGGTGGAGACCGCCGGGCGTCCCGTCTTCCTTGCGCACGCTCGCCGCCGTCGGGTTCGGAACCGCGATGTCCTCGTGGATCAGCACGCCGTTGAGGTGCACGGTCATCCGCGCATCCGCGACCTTCTCGCCGTCGGCGAAACGGGCCGCACGGAAGTCGATGTCGTAGGTCTGCCACGCTCCCGGCGGCAGACACGCGTTGACGAGCGGCGCCGCCACGCCGTAGATGCCGCCACACTCGTTGTTGCGGCCGTCGAGGCCGAACGAGTCGAGGACCTGGCACTCGTAGCGTCCCTGGACGTAGACCCCGCTGTTGCCCCGCCCCTGGCCGCGCGCCGCGGGCTGGAACGGCGTGCGGAACTCGACGTGGAGGCGATGGTCACCGAAGGCCTGCTTCGAGTCACAGCCGACGCCCAGCGTGCCTTCGGGCAGCAGGCGCCCGTTGGCGAACGCGTCCGCGGACGAGCCGTCGAAGAGCACGACAGCGCCCGGAGGCGGCGCGTCCCCGAGCGTCGGGCTCTGCCGCGCGGCTCGGGCGAGGCGGCCCACCTCGCTCCCCTCCCTCGAGACGACGGCCTCGCCCGACGGCCCGACGACGATGCGGGTCCCATCCTCGAACGCGATCGCAGCGCTCCCGTCGACGACCGGTGCCCGCGCCGTGAGGCGCCCATCGCCCCGGGCCCAGCCGGCGCCCGGCAGGCCACCCGAGAGCAGCACGCCGCGCAGGGCGGGACCTTCGGCGTCGGTCTCGGCGATCAGCTGGAGACCGAGGGTTGCCTCGGTGTTCTCCCCGACCCGGACCGCACCGGCATACTCACCCTGGAGCGCGAAGAGCCGCTCGGGGTCGGAAGACTGGGCGGGGAGGACCGCGGTCGCAGCGAAGAGGAAGACGACGGAAAGCGAGACCGAGCGCATGGCCGCGGATTAGACCCGAAGGTCCGTCAGAACGCGTGCCCTCACCGCCGCCGGGTCGCTGCGTCGAGCGCGGCGGGTCCGTCCGGCGTGTCGCAGACCCGGAACAGCTCCCAGATCGGACGCCGGTCACCGGGATCACACAGGGAGTCCGGCGTGCGCGTCCACAGGCCGAACCGCAGGCCACCTTCGCCGCCGTGGTCGACGTGCCGGTGGTAGTGGAAGGCGTCGATGCCGTCGAGCGCATCGACCTTCTGCCATGCCCGCGCGAAGGCCTCGGCCTGGAGCCGCGGCCCGTCGGCCCCGTCCGGGCAGTGGAAGCCCTGCTCGCTGAGGATCACGCGTCGGGGCGCGCCTTCGAACCGCAGCCCATCGCGGGCCAGGTAATCCGTCAGCACCTCCAGGTTGCGGAACGTGATCCGTGGCGTGTCCGGCTCCGGTCGCGCGGACTCATCGTCCCAGAACCGGCAGTCGAACAGATCCTCGGGGTAGGGGTGGTAGGCGACGTGCCAGTCGAAGTCCCCCGCCGCGCGGGTCTCTGCCGCGAATCGATCGAGGAGCTCCCGCCCCGGGCACGACTGACGCGCATCGCCGGCCCCGAAGCGGACCTGCCAGTGGTGCTCGAGCGAGACGAACACGCGCGCCGACGGATCGACGCCGCGGATCGCCTCGTGGCACAGTCGCACCGCCGCTGCGTACTGCGTCGCCACCTCGTCGACCGTCGCGCGGCCGAGGTTGTACCACCACCAGTGCGAGTTGACCTCGTTGCCGACGACGTAGCCGTGGACCCGGCCGATCTCGGATCCGGGCCCGTACCGACGCGCCAGCGCGCCGAGCACGCGGCGGTAGTGGTCTCGACCGACGTCATCGAGCACGCGAAAGGCACCCAGTTGATGGGGTGCCGACGCGTCGTAGCGCGGATCGAACTGGAGTGCGTCGATGTCGGCGCGGCCGGTGGCGCGGGCCAGCAGGATCAGCGTGATCTGGACGCCCGCCGCCGCCAACGGCGCGATCTGTGCGTCGAGCGGGCGCAAGGCCGCCGCGCGCAGCGCGTAGCCGTGCCCCAGGTCCACGTCCTCCGCGCCGAGGGGCTGCTCGCGCGCCACCGGCTGCAGGATGTGTCCGAGCTGGACGTTCAACGCTGCATGCGCAATGCCGAGGTGCAGCGCGTCCTCGACCATCTGCACCTGGAGACCCTTCTTGCTGGGCCGGACCTGGTCCTGGGCGCAGAGCGACAGGGCGCCGAGCACGAGCGCCGCGAGCGTCTGCACCACACGCGCCATCACGCCTCGAGCTTGGCGCGCATCGCGGCGGCCACGCGCGCAGGCACGAAACTCGAGATGTCCCCGCCGTAGCGGACGATGTCCTTGATCAGCGACGAAGAGACGTAGCTGTACGCGTGGCTCGGCATCACGAACACGGTCTCGATGTCGGGCTTGAGGTGGCGGTTGGTCAGCGCCATCTGGTACTCGAACTCGAAGTCACCGATGTTGCGGAGCCCGCGCAGGATCGCGTCGTAGCCCTCACGGGCTGCGAACTCGACGACGAGTTCGGAGAAGCCGACGACCTCGACGTCCCGGGGCAGCTCGGCACGGAGCAACTCGATGCGTTCTTCGACCGTGAAGACCGGGTTCTTGCTGCTGTTCCGGGCGACGGCCACGGTCACGCTGTCGAACATGCGGCACGCCCTCGCGACGAGGTCGAGGTGGCCGAGGGTCACGGGATCGAAGCTGCCGGGGTAGAGGGCGCGGACCATGGGCCGCCGAAGTTAGCGGGGAAGGCTCCGCGAGGCTTGCGGAACGTGGGCTCGCGCCCCGACCGCCGGATCAGCGCGCGTCACCTTCCCGCGGCACGCCCCCACACAGAGGCATGCAGGGACTCCAGCCAGGGCTCGGGAGCGGGGGCGGCCGCCCCCGTCCGCTGTTCGCGCCGACGGGCCTCGTCCGTGCCGCGTTCGCTGCGATGGCCGGCGCGCTGCTGGGGCGTGAACTGTGCATCCTCGGCGTCGGGCTGGCCGGTGCGCTCGCGCTGGGCGGCGTGCGCGTGGGGCTGTCGACCGCGATCCTCGCGCTGCCGGCCGCCCTCGGCGCGGTGCCGCGTGTCCACGGCACCGCGCCGATCGACGGACTCGGATCGGCGCCGCGCCTCGTTCGGGTCTCGGGCGTCGTCGACGGACCGGTGCTCCCGGACCATGCCCGGGGACGGGTGCGCTTCTGGCTCCGACCCGTGGGCGGAGGGCTTCCACTGCACTGCCGAGCCTCGCTCCAGCGCGGCGAGGAGTCCCCCACGCCCGGCGATTCGATCCGCGGACCGGCTCTTCTCGTCACCGGTCGGCACGGCCCGACGGCAGAGGTCGTCAGCGGTGCTCTCTCGAGGACGCCTGCGGCTGCAGCAGCCGCGTGGCCGACCCGCGTGCGACTCGCGTGCGAGGCCGCCTTGGCACGCCACGTGCGCGGCGAGGCGGGCGACGTCGCGGCGCACCTCGTGCTCGGCCGCGGGCCGAGGCTCGCCGACGATCTCGTCGACGCACACCGCTCGACCGGACTGGCCCATCTGCTCGCCGTCAGCGGGGCCCATGCGAGCATGCTCGCGATGATGCTCGCGGCGGGATACGCCGCGGCCCGCGGGCGGGACCCCTGGATGGCCAAGGGGTTCCGTCGGACGAGCGCCGTGCTGCTGCTGGGCTATGGTGCGGTCACCGGGTTCGAGCCGCCCGTGCTCCGGGCACTCGCTGCGTGGTGCGTGGTGGCGTTCGCCGCCGCGCAGGGTCGCCGCCCCTCGGTGGCCGCGACGTTGGCCGTGCCGGCGCTGCTGACGGCGTGCTGGTGCCCGGACGACCTGCTGTCGATCTCGTTCGCCCTCAGCTACGCGGCCGTGATCGGTCTGGCGATCGCCGGGGCGTTCCGCAGGCCCGCATCGGCCTGGGACAGGGTCCGACTCGCCGCGCGTGCGTCGCTGTTCGCGATGGCCGCGACGACGCCGTGCACGCTCGCTTGGTTCGGCCAGCTCTCGCCATGGACGCTCGTCGGGACCCCCATCCTGGCACCACTCGTCACCGCGATGCTCGCGCTCGGCGTCTCCACGTGCGCACTCGCCGCGCTCGCCCCGCCGCTCGCCTCCGTCACCGGCGCTCTGCTGGCGTTCCTGACGGACGGCTACGCGGCGGCGGTGCGCTCGTTCGCCGTGCTGCCGGGCGCCCCGGTGCCTGCCCTGGTCGTCCCGTCGTCGCTCTGTCTCTGCGCCGCCGTGCTCGCGGGGCTCGCGTGGCTGTGCTGGCGGCCCACGCGCGCGGGGTTCCTGACGGCGTGTGCGCTCGCCTCCGTCCCGCACTTCGTGCCGGGCGCCGGCGGGGTGCCGGACCCGCGCGTCGTGCTCGCCGCCGTGGGGCACGGCCAGGTGGCCGTGGCCCATCTCCCGGACGGACACACGGTCGTCGTCGACTGCGGGAGCCGCATCGACCCACGACGAGCCACCGACGCCGCGATCCGGGCGCTCGCGCCGCGCCGGTCCATTGACCTCCTCGTGGTCAGCCACGGGGACGCGGACCACGTCGGCGGTGTCGCGGCGCTCGTGCGGAACGTCGTCCTCCACCGCGCGATCCTGCCCGAGGAGCTGCGTGGAGGCGGGCTGGCGCGATCCCTCGCCGCGCGCGGAGTCGACGTCACCTACCTCGGACCCGGGCAGGAGGTCTGGGCGTTCGACGGTGCGGTCCACGCCTGCGCCCCGCGACTCGCGGGTGCGTCCACGCGCAACGACCGGAGCACGTGGACCGAGATCCGGGCAGCCGACGTCCGTGTCGTGCTGCCCGGCGATGCCGACGCCCCCGCCATCCGCGCGATGCTCCGGGAGCTCGAACCGGGACCGGTCACCGCGCTGGTCCTCCCCCACCACGGGCGGGGCGAGCGGGAGCCGATCGATGCGCTGGTCACACACCTCGGACCGACGATCTGCCTCGCCTCGAGCGGAGACGTGCCGGACCACGCGGTGCGCCTCCGGGGCCAGGGAACGCCCGTGCTGTCGACG
>JBEAPQ010000296.1:0-11983 GCA_041164325.1 Planctomycetota bacterium
CGCATCGACGACCACGACGCTGTCGGGGAGTTCCGCAGGATCCACGCCGCGCGCGTGCAGCACCTCCGTCGCGGCCGTCGAACCGAGCGGCGCGAACCGCATCCGGCCGCGCGCGTCATGACGCAGCAGGAACCGCACCGTCCGGCTGCAGAGGCCACAGCCCCCGTCGAACAGGACGATCGGCGCCGGCTCGTTCACGGCCTGTGACGAATCCGGTCCAAGGGCCATGGGTGTTCTTGGTCCGTCAGCCGCTCGGCGGTCGCGGGAGACACTGTCACGGTTCCACGACCAGCTTGCCGAACACGTCGCGGGCCTCGAGGCGGCGGTGCGCATCCGCGAGCTGGTCCAGCGGCATGACCGTGTCGACGACCGGCCGCAGGCGGCCCGCGCGGAACAGGTCGAGGACGCGGCACAGGTCGCCCTTGCTGCCCATCGTGTTGCCGAGGATCGACAGGTTCTTGAAGAAGACCTGGTGCAGCGACAGCTCGACCTGGCCGCCCGTCGTCGCGCCGCAGGTCACGAGACGCCCCCCGCGCGTCAGCGACCTGATGCTCCCGGTGAACGTCGCCGCGCCGACGTGCTCGAACACGACATCGCAGCCGTGTCCACCCGTGGCGGCCTTGACCTCCTCCACCCAGTCGACCGCCGTGTAGTCGATCGCGATGTGGGCGCCGAGGTCTTCGGCGTGGCGGCACTTCTGCGAGCCGCCCGCCGTGGCCAGGACCGTCGCGCCCATCATCCGCGCGATCTGCACGCCGGCGCTGCCGACACCCGAGCCGCCCGCGTGGATGAGGACGGTCTCGCCTGCGCGGAGACCTGCCTTCCGTACCAGCATCGACCACGCAGTCTGGAACACGAGTGGGACTGCCGCCGCCTCGGCGAAGCCGAGGTTCTCGGGCTTCGGCTGGGCGTTTGCCGCCGGCACGCAGACGTACTCGGCGCAGGTCCCATCGCGGCTCTCGCCGAGGATTCCATAGGCGCGACAGAGCTGGTCCTCGCCGGCGAGGCACGACGGGCAGACCCCACAGGACGTGCCCGGTAGCAGAACGCACGGCTCGCCGATCTCGAAGCCCTCGACACCGGCGCCCAGAGCGTCGACCACGCCCGCACCGTCCGAGCCGAGGACCAGGGGAAGGGGGAACCGGTGGCCCGGAACGCCGCGCCGCACCCACGTATCCAGGTGGTTGAGGCCGGCGGCCTTGATGCGGACACGGACCTCGCCGGGGCCCGGCTCGGGAACCGGACGGAGCTCGAAGACGATGCGGTCGAAGTCGCCGTGCTCGTAGACGACAGCGGCCCTCATCGGCCCTCGAACCTCGGCGCGCGCTTCTCCTGGAAGGCCGCGAGGCCCTCGCGCGCATCGGCGCTTGCGAAGAGCTTGGCCTGGAGCTCGCGCTCGAGCGCGAGACCCTGCTCGAGCGGAATCTCGGCCCCACTCTGGACCGCGCGCTTGATGTGACCGATCGCCATCGATGCCGCATTCGGCGTCGTGAACTTCGCGGCGTAGGCCAGGACCTGCTCCAGGAACGCGTCCGGCTCGCAGTCGAGGACCTCCTGGACGAGGCCCAGCGAGGCAGCCGCATCGACATCGAGGTTGGAACCCGTCGCCATCAGTTCGATCGCCTTGGCCTTGCCGACGACGCGGACGAGGCGCTGGGTCCCGCCGGTGCCGGGCAGCACGCCGAGCTTGACCTCGGGCAGTCCGACCTTGCCGCAGCTGCGCCGCGCGATCCGCAGGTCACAGGCGAGCGCCACCTCGAGGCCGCCGCCGACGCAGTGGCCGTTGAGCGCCGCGATGACCAGCTTCGGTGTCTGCTCGAGGCGGCTCAGCGTTTCGTTGGCGTGCAGGCAGAACCAGTACTTCCAGGTCGGGTCGACCCGGTTGAGCATCTCGATGTTCGCGCCTGCACAGAAGAAGCGGTCCCCAGCCCCCGTCAGCACGATGACATCGACCTCGGGATCCATCCGCGCGTCGAGGATGCACGCGTCGAGCGCCCGCATCATCTCGTAGCTGTAGGTGTTGGCCGGTGGATCGCAGAGCGTGAAGACGGCGATCCGGCCGTGCTTCTCGGAGCGGACGAGTGCGTCGGTCATGGCAGTCTGGGGGGCCGCGAGGCGCGGGGAGAGGCGATGCTAGCCCGGCGACATCCGCGTTCCACGCGAACGCCACCTACGACGAACGTTCGCTGACTTCGTCGGGCAGGGCGCCCCTGGGACGGCCGCGGAGCGGAGTCCACAGGTACCAGCGGCGATACTCCGCCGGCAGGTCGGGGTGGTCGGCCTGCGCGACCGCGCAGCGCAGCACGTCCTCGACGCACGGATCCTGGCGCACACCGGTCCGCTCGCAGAGCTCGGCGTAGAGCTGGTTGGGGTCCCGACCACGCAGATCGTCGACGGCCCGGATCCCGAGGAGCAGAAGGTCGTCGGCACACGCTGGACCGACCGAACCGAGTTCCTGGAGCGCGCGCCACGCGGCGCGGAGCTGTGGGTCCTCCGGAGCCTTGGTGCGACGTGCCATGCCAGAGCGAGCGTAGCGAACCCACGGACACGTGCGATGCGTGTGCGATGATGCGCCCCATGCGATTGGCCCTGGTCGGATTCCTGACCACAGCGATGGTGCCCGGCGTGGCCGTGGCCCAGTTCCCGATCGAGGGCCCGACTCTCGATCCGTTCTTCGCCTCGCACATGGTCCTGCCCCGCGCGGTGGCGGTGCCGATCACCGGGAGGACGAGTCCTGGGGCCCGCGTCGATGTGTCCTTCGGCACTGCGCGCGTGACTGGGACGGCGGATGAACAGGGTCGTTTCCGGATCCTCCTGGCGCCGCAGGAAGTCCGCGACCACGCCGAGACGCTGTTCGTGCGGTCCGGGCAGGGCACGACGCGCTGCGACGACGTGCTGGTCGGCGATGTCTACTTCTGCACGGGCCAATCGAACATGGCGTTCGAACTCCGTTCGTCGATCGGCGGTCCCGAGGAACTCGGGAGCGAGCTGCCGGACGACGTGCGCGTGCTGTCGTGGGTGCCACGGCTGACGACCGGATCGGCGCGCTACACGCTGGAAGACATCGAGGCCCAGTCCGCCGAGACGTTCTACGTCCGTTCGGACTGGAGCCGCGCCACGCCCGAGTCCCTCGCGCGATTCTCCGCGGTCGCGTGGCACTTCGGCCGGCGCGTCGCCGAACAGACCGGCATCCCCGTCGGTCTCGTCGTCACGGCCGTCGGCGGCTCACCCATCGAAGCATGGCTGCCGCTCGACCACTTGGCCGCGAACCCGGACACACGCGCGCTCGTCGACGGCTGGCTCGACGCCGACGGCTATCCGCCGTGGTGCCAGGAACGCGCCCGTCAGAATCTCGCGGCGTGGATCGAGAGCGGCGCAGCACGGCCAGCGCACCATGCGTTCGAGCCGGGCCTTCTGTTCGAGGCCGGTGTCGAGCCGTTCCTCGACGTGCCGTTCCGCGCGGTGCTCTGGTACCAGGGCGAGTCGAACGCGACGCGCGCCGATCCGGCTGGCATACCGACGGACCCAGTCGTGCAGGCCAACCGCATGCGCGATCTCCTCGCGACGTGGCGCGAACGATTCGCGCTGCCGCGCCTGCCGTTCCTGATGGTCCAACTGCCGGGCTATCGCCGGGCTTGGGTGGAGTTCCGGGACGCGCAGGCACAGGTCGCCGCCGCAGACCCGGACGTCCACCTCGCGATCACGCTGGACGTCGGTCATCCCACCGACGTCCACCCGCAGGACAAGGCGCCGGTCGGCGACAGATTGGCTCGGATCGCTCTCCGTCGTCTGCACGGCCAGCGGGACGTCGGGGATGGTCCGCGCATCGCCCACGTCGAGTTCGACGCGGAATCGGCGCGCGTCGTGATCGAGAACGCCAAGGCGATGCAGAGTGCCGACGCGCTCCCGATCCGAGGCTTCGCGCTCGCAGGCGAGGATCTCTGGTTCCACCCGGCAGCGGCCGTCGTCACCGCCGGCAACGAGGTCCGGGTCACCGCCCCGGCCGTCGGTCGGCCCACCGCACTGCGGTACGCATGGCAGGATGACCCGCGCACGAACTTCGTCGACGAGGGCGGGCTCCCGCTCGCCCCCCATCGCACGGACGCGGGTCCACCCCGACCACGTATCCGGGTTGCGAACCTCGCTGGATTGGACGAGCGGGTCCTCGAGGACCTGCTCGGTCCGGACTTCAAGGTCGGCACGTTCAGCGGGCCGAAGGGCCCGCAGGTCTGCGGGCTCTGGGAGCCCGACCTCGCGGTCATCCGTGCGACCGACGCCTGGGACCAGGAATTGCCTGCCGTGCGGTGGCGCGGACAGGAAGCCGACGCGGACCTCGCGACGCTCGTCGCTGCGGTCCGCGCGACCGTAGCCCGAGATCTCACCCGCCGGAGGTGATCCGGACGTCGATGTAGGTCAGGTGGTTCTTGTAGTCGATCTGCGCCCGTGCGCCGGTCGGAGGGCGACCTCCACCCCCGCTACCGCCGCCGCCGCCGCCGCCGCCCGCCTTCGGGCCGAGCGTCGTCTCTTCGTCGCCGAACGGGACGATCGCCGTCACGTCCTCGTGGAAGAACGTGTTCTGCGGCACCGCGAGCGAACCCTGCTCCAGCGCGAACGTCAGCCGGTAGTCGCCCGGTCCCTGGTTCATGTTCCGGACATCCCACGTGTAGCCGTAGATCACCCGGCCCTTGATGTTGATCTCGGCCTTGTAGAAGCCAGGCCCGTCGCCGCTCTGCCAGACACGGCCGTCGTAGATCGGCGGTTCGACCAGCCGGCCGACGGTCGCCGCGGACTCCACCCAACCAGCATCGCGCCCCCAGTAGAGCTGTCCGGTCCGCGGATCCTCGCGACGGATGTTCAGCTTCTGGATCACGAAGCGGACCGAGTGGGAGTAGACGGTTGCCTCGGTGCCGAGCTCGAGCTGCGGGACTCCTGCCATGACCGCGAGTCCGTGCATCTCGGTCGCACCCCAGCCCGCCGTGTGGCGCATCGAGTAGTGGACCGGAATCCCGACCGGCTCCCAGCCACCCTGCGCCGAGTCGTTCGTGCGCAGATCTTCCAGCAGCACGACCTCGGTGCGGACCTGCGAGCGGATGTTCCAGTTGCGCGCTTCGAGGTTGTCGCCCCAGTCGATCCAGTCGACGAGCACGCGACCCTGGGCATGGTCGTTCCAGGCCTGCCAGACGTTGAACTCGTCCTTCTGCAGGTAGGCCTGGAAGATCTCGGCGCCCGGCAACGACGCGCCCGGCATCGGTCCGTTCGCCCGGCCCGGGACGCCGTCGTCGCAGCGCGAGATGTCATCCGGGTCCGGCCGGCAGCTCAGCGGAGAACCCGTCTCCGACTCGGTGCCCCACCAGTACCACCACGCGCCGAGCAGCACCGGAAGGTCGTCCGGGCTGCCGCGCAGCGGCAGCGCAACGCGGTCCGACCAGATGACGGGGACCGACAGGTTGTTGCCGGCCGTTTCGTCTTCGATCAGGCCAATCGACTTCTGGGACGTGCCCGGCACCGTCACCAGGAATGCAGCGGAGATGGTCCACGCTGTGCGCAGGCCCCAACTCGAGAGCTTCTTCATCATCGTCCTCCTGCGGGCGCATCGCCCGCCCAGAGCAGGCACCTCGCCTCGGTGGCGGGGTCGAGGCCTCTGCCCTCACAAGGACCGTGCCGATCCGTGTGGGCCGGGACAGAGTCCGCGCCCCGCGCGGAACCTGTCCGAACCGGAAATCCGGAGTCGATCCATCCACGGGCGGCGCGGCGATCAGCCCGACAGGGCGACTGCCAACCCTGTCAGGAACCAGCGCCGTCTGGCCGTTCGCACCGTTCCCGCAGCTTCCGATACAGGCTTCGCTCGCTGATCCCGAGCTGCTCCGCCAGCGTCTTCCGGTCCCCGCGGTGCGTGGCGCACGCCCACGCGAGGTAGCGCCGCTCGGCTTCGGCGAGAGACACGACGCGCTCTGGAGGAGGAGGCCCCGACCCGGGGTGCCGGAACAACCACTCCTGGGGCAGATGCCGCCGCGCGATCGGCCCACCACCCGCCCGGAGCAGCGCCTGCTCGAGGCCGTGGCGGAGTTCGCGGACGTTGCCCGGGAACGGCAGCTGCATCAGCGTCTCCCCGGCATCGGGCTCGAGCGCGACCGCCTGTCCCGCGCGCAGCTCGGCGAGCACCGAACGCGCGAGCTCCGGGATCGTCGACGGCACGGCACGGAGCGGCGGCAAGCGGAGCGAGAACGTCGCGACGCGGTAGTAGAAGTCCCAGCGCAGCCGCCCTTCTTCGGCACGGCTCCGCAGGCCGGGATGGGCCGCGCAGATCAGCCGGAAGTTGCTCGGCAACGGGTCGCTGCTGCCGACGCGGCGGTACGTGCGCGCCTCGAGCAGGCGCAGGAGCTTCAGCTGCACGTGGGGCGGCACGTCCCCGACTTCGTCGAGGAAGAGCGTCCCTCCTTCCGCGGCGGCGATGAGGCCCGCGTGCCCGGCCGTTGCCCCGGTGAACGCACCGCGCTCGTGGCCGAACAGCTCGCTGTCCAGGATGCCATCCCGGAAGTCCGCGCAGTCGACCGCGACGAAGGGTGCCTCCGCCCGCTGTGGGTGGAACGCGTGGATCGCACGCGCCATGCGTTCCTTGCCGGTGCCCGTCTCGCCCTCGAGGAGGACCGACGCATCCGAACCGAGGACCAGGGCGGTGTCGGCGAGGAGGTGCGCCGCGTCAGGCTCCAGGTCTTCACCCGGCGGTCCCAGGACCAGGAGACAGGCGGTCTCCATCCTCGGCCAAGTCGTCGGCACGGGCACTGCGTGCACGGAACCGAAACGCGCGCACGGAGGTCCCCGTGAGCTTGGCTGCAGGACGTGGACCGGATCGTGACGCGCTACGCAGGCCGCCACAGGACAGACGTCCTCGCTCACCGGACAACGATCGGCACGTCCGACGATCGCACCGTGGCACGTCGCCCGACGCGCGCCGAAGCGCGCGACGAACGCAGCATTCGTCCGGCGCAGTCGGCAGTCGGCTCCGACCATCGCGGCGAGCCGGAAGAAGTCCGGCGTCACGACCGCGGAGTCAGGCGGGTCGTCATGCTCCGCCCGGTCAGACATGGCCCGTCAACGACCGCGAGCCCGCCCACCTTTCTGGTCACACCCGACCCTGGAGGAATGGGTTGGGCAAGCCGCGGTCAGGAGCCCAACAGCGTGTCGACGATCGGCTCGATCACGTTCGCCCAGCGCTGGTAGCCCTTGGGCGACAGGTGCAACCCATCGGGCATGATCTCCTTCGAGATCGAGCCGTCGTCCTCGACGAAGGACGCGCCGATATCGAGGAAGGTCACGCCGCCGCCAGCCGAACGCTGGAGCGCCTGGTTCACCTGGAGGATGTCACCGCGCATCGCGTTGAAGCGCTCACCGCGCGGGAAGATCCCGAGCAGCAGGATCTTCATGTCGGGGCGTTTGGCGCGGAGGCTCTTCACGACCGCCTGGACGCCCTCGAGGACCTGCGGCGCTTCGTGCGTGCCGTGGCCGAAGTTGTTCGTGCCGATCATCACGACCGCGAGCTTCGGGCTCAGGCCGTCGAGGTTGCCGTTCTCGAGGCGCCAGAGCACGTGCTCGGTGCGGTCGCCGGAGATCCCCAGATTGGCGGCACGGCGCTTCGCGTAGCGCTCCGCCCAGACCTCCCTGCCCTCGTCCTCGAACCCCTCGGTGATCGAGTCGCCGACGAAGATCAGATCACAGGCGCCCTCCATCGCGGCAACTCGGGCATTGATCCGCTGGTGCCGCTCGAGGGCGCGGCCGTCGCGGGCTTCGGGGAGCGTGGCGGTGTTCACGGGCGGCTTGGTCGGCTCCTCGACTTCTTGAGCGGAGACCATCGGGACGAAGCAGAGAAAGGTGAGCAGCAGGCGTGGAATCATGGTTCGGTCGGAGCGAGACGGGCGAGCATACCCGCGGCGGATCGCCCGGGCGCTTGTGCGGAGGCCGTCCCGTCCTACAGCCTCGCTCGCGTCCGCTGCCCCCGATAGGCTCTCCGCCCCCATGCCCGACATCCGCAAGGTCTGGATCGAAGAAGGCTGCATCTCCTGCAGCCTCTGCCAGGACATCTGTGCCGATGTGTTCCAGGTCGAAGACGGACTGGACTGCGTGATCCGCGACGGTGCCCCGGCGCACTTCGTCGCCAAGGACGAGGAGATCCGCGAAGCCGCCCAGGATTGCCCGGTGGAAGTCATCAAGTACTCCGAGCGGAACGGCGCGTGACGCCTGCAGCCGTCGACGGGGTTTCGCGCGTCCCGGGACGCTGGCCCTGTGACGGTGCGACCCCGGTCCGCTATTGTCCCGCGGCCCCATGTGGAACCTGACCAAGAGCCTCGTGGCCCTGGCAGCACTCGCCCTGCCGGTCGCCGACGAACCGGAGACGGTCGACTTCGCGTCGCTGTCGGACTTCAAATACGTCGAGGGCATGGAGCTCCCGGCCCACGTCACGAAGCTCCACGAGAAGAAGGTCCGGATCTCGGGCTTCATGGCCCGCGAGGTCCAGGGTGAGGGGCCGGTCGAATACTTCCTGCTGATCAACGACGCGTGTGGCTGCGAGGGGGTCCCGTTCCTCAACGAGGTCCTGTTCTGCGCGATGCCCGAAGGCGAGAAGACCGAGATCCTGCCGGGCTCGGTGGCCCTCGTCGGCACGCTGTTCGTCGGCGAGATCGTCGAGGAAGACTGCGTGGTGGCGCTCTACTGCCTCGACGTCGACAAGATCGAGACCGGGTCAGGCCGATGACCCGACGGCCGATGCGCACGACGGTCTGGGCTTTCGGACTCCTGTGCGCAGCCGGCGCCGACCTTTCGGCCCAGGAACCCGTCGACCCCTTCGACGATGCGGTGACGAAGGCCGTGACGCACGGCCGTTACGCCGTGCGGCGCGCCGCGGCCGGCAAGATCGCGCGCGCCGGGGACGAGGCGGTTCCGGCTCTGCGCCGCTACGTCGAAGCGCACGGCAAGAACTCGCTTCCCCTCGAGCTCGTCGACGCGCTCGCGCAGGCCGACGTCCGCGGCCCGGCCCTCGAAGCACTGCTGACCGCGTGGGCCACCGACCAGCGGTTCTTCTGGCGCTCCCAGGCGCTGGGAGGGCTGGCCCGCCGCGGTCTGCCAGACGCGCGGACCCTGTTCGAGGAAGCGCTCGACGACCCGTCCCACCTGTTCCGGATCGAGGGCGCACGCGGCCTGCTCGCAGTCGCGGCCGCCGACGATGAGGAGGCGCGATCCCGCGTCCGAGCGGGTCTCCAGGACGACGACCCACGGGTCCGCCTGCGCGTCGCTCTGATGCTGCTGGAACGCGGCGACGGCGGTGGCGCCGCGCAGATCGGTGCGGCCGTGTTCGGAGCCGACCGTGCGTTCCTGGATGACCGTTGGGGAGCGCGGGAAGCGACGTTCGCAGTGCGCGAACTCCAGCGCGTGGCCGGAGTCGACGTCACGGCGATCCTCGGCGACGACCCGGACAGCGCAGCGGCCGCGCGGCAGGTCCTGACCGCTTGGGTCCAGGGCGCCGAGCCCGGCTTCGCACCCGCCGCGCCCGCCGACCCGGACGGGCAGCCGCTGTTCGGCATCGAGATCCGGTCGTGCCGCAACGGCGACCTGTTCGTCACCGCGTGGCCGGACGGACGGATGACCCTGGGGCTCGACCCTCGCCGGGAAGCCCAGGCCAGCGCGCCCGCGCGTCTGATTCCGCCGGGCGACCTCGACGGTGTGGGCACCCACGGTGCCGTGATCTGCGACTACGTGCGGGTGTACGTTCCTTCGACACCTGGACAGCCACCACGCGCCCATCACAAGGCCGCGCCGGGCGCCGTGCCCGGACCCGTCCTCGAATGGCTCAAGATGCTCGCCGCGTCCCTCGATGAAACAGGGATCGAGGAGCCGCTCAGCCATCGGCTCGAACAGTTCGCCACGTCGGACGGCTAGCAACCTATGTGCGGAATCATCGCTGTGCTGCGACGTCGCTCCAACCGGGCGACGCCGCCGCGGAGCCTCATCGAGCAGACCCTGGCCGCGGCGCTGGACCTGGATCTGACGCTCGATGCTGGCCGCCTGGCGCAGGCCCTCGTGGACTCTGCGAGCCATCTCGAGGAGCTCGACGCGGCACTCCGGGGCACGGCTGGCATCCAGTGCCTGCTCGCGCACCAGGACCTCGCGGACCGGCTCCACGTCGAGCTCCGGGAGCTCGACGCCCGCATCGACGACCTGGAGAACGAGCTCGACCGGCGTGCCCAGTCCTGGTCGGGTCAGGATGTCGAGAATGTCAACGCCGCGCTCGTCCGGCTCCGGGACGCATCCTGGGCCGTCCACCGCGACCGTCTCCGCACGGCTGCGGCCGTCCGCGACCTCGCGCGGTCCTCGAACGTTCCAGGCACAGCGACGATCGACGCCTACGCCGCTGTCCAGACCGCGCTGTCGTCACTCGACCGACTCGAGGTCCGCGGCCGCGACTCGGCCGGCATCCACGTGCTCGTCACAGGCCACGGCATCGGCAGCGATGACCCCGATCTCGCCGAGGCGCTCCACCGCCGCGCCTCGGACGCGCTCTTCCGCAGCGGCTCCGTCCGGAGCCTCGACGGCGGCCGCGTGCTCGGCTTCGTCTACAAGACGGCTGCGGAGATCGGCGAGCTCGGAGACAACGTCCGCGCGCTGCGCGAGGCGATCCGAGAGGACGAACTTCTGCGCCGCGCCGTCCGGGCCGAGGCCGCCGAAGTCACGGTCCTGGGGCACACCCGCTGGGCGAGCGTCGGCATCATCAGCGAGCCGAACGCCCACCCTCTCGAGGCCTTCGAGATCGACGGTCCGACGGAGCCCTACGTCGTCGCTGCGCTGAACGGCGACGTCGACAACCACGTGGCGCTCGTCGACGAGCACGACCTCCGGATCGCACCCGAGATCACGACCGACGCCAAGGTCATCCCGACGCTGGTCGCACGCCGCCTTCGTGATGGCGTGGCGCGCGTCGAAGCGTTCCGCGCCACCGTCGCGACCTTCGAGGGCTCGACCGCGATCGGCGTGAGCTCCGCCGACGCGCCCGACGAGCTGATGCTCGCGCTCCGAGGAAGCGGCCAAGCGCTCTACGTCGGACTCGCGGACGACTCCTTCGTCGTCGCGAGCGAACCCTACGGCGTCGTCGAGGACTGCCCCCGCTACCTGCGGATGGACGGTGAGACGCCCGGCAATCCCAACAACCCGACCGCGAGCCGCGGTCAGATCGTCCGTCTCGTCCGCGAGCATGCGGGCACGGTCGCGGGCATCGAGCGGATGGCGTTCGATGGGACCGCACTCCCGCTCGAGGATGCGGGCCTCACGCGGTCCGCGATCACGACGCGCGACGTCGACCGCGGGGCCTTCCCGCACTTCCTCCTCAAGGAGATCTCCGAGTCTCCCCGGTCGTTCCGCAAGACGCTGCGCGGCCGCATCGTCGATGACGGAGGCCGGCTCCGCGTCCATCTCGGCGACACCTCACTGCCGCCCGCCGTCCGCGCCGCGCTCCGCGACGGCCGCATCCGCCGCGTGCTGACGATCGGTCAGGGCACGGCCGCCGTCGCCGCCCAGGGCGTGGCGACAGCGCTCGACCTGGCGCTTCGCAGCTCGCCGGTGTCCGTCTCCTCCCTCCCGGCCACGGAGCTGTCGGGCTTCCAGATGCGCGCCGACATGTCGGACACCCTGATCGTCGCGATCAGCCAGTCGGGGACGACGACCGACACGAACCGGACGGTCGATCTCGTCCGTGCGCGCGGCGCCCGGGTGATCGCGATCGTCAATCGGCGGGGCTCGGACCTCACCGACAAGGCCGACGGCGTGCTCTACACGAGCGACGGCCGCGACGTCGAGATGAGCGTCGCGTCGACCAAGGCGTTCTACGCGCAGATCGCCGCGGGCTTCCTGCTCGCCTTCGCGGTCGCCCAGGAGACCGGCACGTGCGACCCCAAGCTCCAGCACGAGGTCCTTTCGGCGCTCCGCTCGCTGCCCGACG
>JBEAPQ010000297.1:0-4059 GCA_041164325.1 Planctomycetota bacterium
CCACTCGAGCGCGCCGAGGAAGCGCTGGGCACCGTAGGAGAGGATCTGACGGCCTGCCCGCAGCTCCCCGCCGAGCAACGGGACGTCGCGCACGTCGACGAAGGCCTGGTGGAAGTCGAGCCCGGGCGAGTCGGCGGCCGTCACCGTGTACTGGCCGTTGGGCCCCTGTTCGGAGCCGAACGCACGCGCATCCTGGAGCTGCGCGAAGACGCGGAGGTCATCGCCCAGGTCGAAGTCGAGGTTCAGCCGCAGGCGCTGGACGAAGAAGTCGTCGCTCCGCGTCGCATCGCTGTCGAAGTCGTAGTTGTAGCGGTTCTCGTAGCGGAGCCGGTACTGCCCGCCGATGGTCAGCTTGCGGACGCCGGGCATGCTGATCTGGGGCGACGCTTCCTGGGCCACAGCGGAGCCCGCGGTCAGCAAGGCGAGAGACAGCGCAGATGCATGCGCGCGGTGAAGCAGTTGGGACATGGGGGTCGATCGCAGTGTGCGAGGACGGAATCCTGCGCATGCAGAGCGCGAGGACGTAGCGCGAACCGGAGAGTTTCGCCCCGATCGCGTCACCGGCGCGCGCGGTCGGCGTCGTCCCGCGGCAGGCCGACCCGGCAAAGGTAGAACGCCTCGCGGAGCACGCGACGCTCCCCGGCGGAGTCCGCGAAGGACTCCTCGCGCTCTCCGATCCCCTGCGTCGATCCCTGTGTCGACCAGTAACGGAGCCCTTCGATCGCACCGTCCGGACCGCGCAGCCACGCGAGGAAGATCACCGAGTGGCCGCTGCCGTTGGCCCGCCAGAGCTGCACGAAGTCGCCGGGCCGCGCGTCGTCCCAGTCCTCGACCTCGTGTCCGAGGCCGTTGTCGACGAGAGCCGTGCGCACGCATGTCTTGTCGGCCGCCGACCCGAACCACTGCTTCTGCAGGCGCCGCACAGCGGGCAGGCCGAAGTCGACGATCTGCCACGGCCGGCCACGCCGCGCCGTCCAGAGCCTCCACGCGTCGAGGAAGACCTCGAACGTCAGCCCGCAGCAGTAGCAGCGCCCATTCGGATCACCCGCCGCCAGGACTTCCGTGCCGTAGACGAGGTCCTTGGTGTTCCCTGTCCACCCGCCGGTCTTCGGCCAGTGGTAGGTGTGGGTGCCGTCCGTCGGATACCCCGCGAGGACCTCGAGGACGAGTGCGTTCATGTCACCGCTGTCGGGCACGCCCGCCGCGCCCCCGACGTCCGGCCGGCTCCGGAACACCACCCGGTGGCCATCCGCATCGGTCACGCGCAGCGAGACCCTCCCCGACGGCCTCGCCACGAGCTCCTCGAAGGTGAGCCCACTTGCCTCGAGCCGCCTGCGTTCCGCGGTCACGCTCGACACCGGGATCACGATGGCCGCCTCGTCGCCACGTGCGCGGTCCGAAGCACGCACCGACAGCTCGAGCTGGACACCGCCCCGCGCACCGAACACCACTTCTTCTCGACCGCGACGGACGACGCGGAATCCGAGCGCGGTGTAGTGGTCCGCGGCGAGGCCAAGATCCGCGACGCCGAGCACGCGGCGCTCCTCCGGAGGACGATCCGGGGCGGCCGCGATGAGGGCCGCGAGCGCGAGCGCACGGATCAACGGGGAGCGCCGTCCTTGCCGCGATCCGCCGCGGCGGCTCCATCCTCGACCGGCCACGCGAGGTCAGCCGGCATCACGCCCTGCTTGTGCTTGCCGAAGCCGAACTTCGACGGCTCGAACGTCCCGACGCACGCCACGTCCAGGTCCGGCTCGATCGCATCCTCCATGCCGAGCGCCCACAGGGTCGCGTTGACGAGGAGGCGGCGCGTTCCCGCGTGCGCGAACGCTTCGGCCGCTCCGAGCGTCGTCGAGAACACGCGCGCCGTCTCCCCGTTCGGCGCCGTCACCGAGCGCGTCCAGGCCACGGGCATCATCGGCTCGTTCGGATGGAAGATCTTGCCGTCCTTCAGCGTCCGGGCGCCCGCAGCCTCGTCACCGGGGCTCATGCCGGCGAGGACCTCTCCGTTCAGCAGCGTCTGCGCGTCTTCGGGCAGCGGCATGCGGATCGTGTAGACGTCGGACGGGTCCCAGACCGTGCCCGGCTCGAAGCCGCGGAGGATCGGGTGCTCGGCCGCACCGTCAGCGACGACTCCACGAGTGGACTGCCAGCCGTGCCCGCCGTGGTGCGCGACCCACGTCTCGCCCAGGATCTGCTGACCGAAGCCACCCTTCCACTCCGGGTTGCGCCACGAGTAGCGCCGGTAGGTGCGGCCATCCGGGATGTCGAACGCGTGCGTCGCGGTGCGCAGACCGATGACCGGCCGACCCGATTCGACGTAGCGCACGAAGTGCTCCATCTCCTCGTCGGGCAGGTCGCGGAACCGCGTGAAGACCACCATCAGGTCGGCTTCGTCGAGCGCAGCGAGGCCCGGCACGTTCTTCTGGTTGCCCGGGTCGATCGCGCCCGTCTCCGGGTCGATCGCGAACAGCACGGTGCACTGGAAGCCGTGCCGGAACGCCAGGATGCGCGCCAGCTGCGGCATGCACTCCTCCGAGCGGTATTCCTCGTCTCCGGTGATGAAGACGACGTGCTTCCCGAGTCCGACTCCTTCGGAACCCTGGTAGACGACCTGGGTCGCTGCAGCCTTGTCCTGCTGCGCGGCGAGGGGAAGGGCGAGAACCGCGGCGGCCAGGGCCGTCGCGCCGGTCAGGAGGGAGAGGCGCATCGGCGGGACGATACCCGATGCACACGAAAGCCCGGCGACCCGGGCCGATCAGAAGAATCCGAACAGCCGCGGGCAGCCCGTCTCGCACGGCTGCGCGAGCAGGAGCGGCTGCCAGTACGTCGGCACGGCACGCGCTCCGATCGGGACCGATAGGAATCCGATCCAGCGCCCGTCGGGGCCGATCTGGCCCGGGATCGCGGAGAAGACCGGAGGCCTCAGCCACAGGCCGCCGGTGCAGAGCGGGATCGGGAACGGCGTCTCGAGGGTCCCGTCGACGCCGAGAAGCACGACGAACGTCTCGAGCGGGGGGCCTTCGACCGTGCAGAGGTTCGGGAAACCGGCGCGGCGACCGCCGACGAACGCGAACTGGACCGGCACCGGACGCACGACGACCTCGTCGACGCGCACGGCTCCGCGGGTCACGGGGAGCAGCCCGACGTCGATGGTGTAGTCCCCGGTGGACGGCGCCACGAAGCGGCCGGTCAGCAGCTGGCGCTCGGGCTGGAGCCGCGTCGAGGCCAGGATGGTCCGGGTCGATCCCGCACGCACCGCGAGCTCGACGTCCGTCGTGCCGGGACCGCCCTCGAGCTGGACCGAGAACTCGTAGGCCGTGCCCGCATCGAGGCGGAACGGCGTCGGCTGCTCCAGCACGCAGGACAGCACGTCGAGCCGGAGCTCGACCGCCCGGCTCCGCCGGAGCCCGTCGGTCTCGACGATCCCGTAGTAGACGACCGCTGCGCCGGGCGGAGAGACGGTCCAGGGGTCCGTCGCCACGTCCTCGAAACCGCCGTTCGGCACGAGGTTCTGGAGGCAGGTCTGGGCCCCCACCTGCGGGACAAGACCCGCGAGGAGAAGGAGCCCTGCGACGATCCGGGGCAGGAGCATGACCGCCGAACGCTACGCGGCATCCCTCGGGTCGGGTAGCTCCCCCACGTCCGGGCCGTGACGTGCGCGGGGTCGACCGCCAGAATGGCCCGCCATGCTGCGCGTCGCTGCCGCCGTTCTCACCGTCCTTTCCGCGACGGCGCCTGCCCAGGACGCCCCGGTCCGATTCGTGGACGGCCGGCCGATGCTCCGGGTCACGCTCCGCGCTGGCGAAGCCAGCTACCCGTGCCACGTGCTCATCGACCTGACGCGGCGCGAACCGCTCCACCTGCACGACAACGCGGCGCAGAGCCTCGGCGCGCTGCAGTGCGAGGTCTCGGTCGACGGCAGCGACCTGGTCTTCCGGGACCTGCCGGTCGACGGTTCGCGAGACTCCTGGCTCGAGGGGTTCACGAAGGAGCACGCCGAAGAACTGCAGGAAGTCCCGGTCGCGGGGTTCCTCGGCGTCGCCGCGTTCCAGGGCA
>JBEAPQ010000298.1:0-8405 GCA_041164325.1 Planctomycetota bacterium
CGAGGTCCGCGAGCGTCAGCTCTTCGGCGTTCGCGATGTCGGTCTCGAACTCATCGGCGAGGGTCTTCGCGAACCGCGGGTCCACGAGGAACGGGTTCAGCTCGAAGTTCAGCTGGAACGAGCGCATGTCCATGTTCGCCGAGCCGACGGTCGCGGCCCACGTGTCGACGACCATCGTCTTGGCGTGGACGAACCCCCGCCGGTAGCGGTAGATGCGCGCTCCGGCCTCGAGGAGGCGGGGGAAGTAGGACCGCGACGCCAGCTGCACGATCAGGTTGTCGCTGCGTGCCGGCACCAACAGGCGGACGTCGACGCCGCGCAGAGCCGCCCCGATCAGCGCGGTCTCGATCGTCGGCGACGGAACGAAGTAGGGGTTCGTGATCCAGATGCGTGTCCGGGCACCGACGATCGCCGACGCGTACATCATTTCGATCGGCGACCACTTGGAGTCGGGGCCCGAGTCGACGACCTGGACGAGCGCGCCGGGCTCGAAGCACTGGGGCTCCGGGAAGTGGGCGTCGCCGTCCAGCGTGTGTCCGGTGGCGAGGAACCAGTCTTCGGCGAACGCGGACTGCAGGCTGAGCGTGGCCGGGCCCTCGATCTCGACGTGGGTGTCGCGCCAACGCCCCATCTCGGGGTCGAGACCCAGGTACTCGCGTCCGATGTTGATGCCGCCCGTGAAACTGACGCGGCCATCGACGACGACGATCTTGCGGTGGTTGCGGAAGTCGATCCGGTCGCGCTGCCGGAACAACGCGAGCAAGCGCCGCAGGACGCGGAGCACGGGTCGGAACGCTGCGACCTGTCCGCCCTCGGCGACCAGCTCCGCGAAGTAGTCGTGCGGGAGGCGGGACGAGCCGACGGCGTCGAAGATCACGCGGACCTCGACGCCGCGCCGTGCGGCGCGGATCAGCCGCTCCCGCAGGCTGTGGCCGGAGGCGTCGGGCTGGATGATGTAGAACTCGACGTGGACGTGGTGGGTCGCCGCATCGATCGCTCGGAGGATCGCCCGATAGGTGGCCGCACCGTCGACGAGGAGGCGCACGCGGTTGGCGGGGCTCGCCGGCGTCGAAGACAGGGCCGCGCCCAGGTCGATCAGTGCACGCGTCCGGGGCTCGACCGCGGTGTTCGTCGCGTCGGGGTCGAGCTTCCTCTGGACCTCGAGGCGCTCGCGGACCCCGCGGATCCTGCGCGCCGCGAGTTCGCTGTGGCGCACCGCGCGCCGGAACCGCGTCGTGCCGATCAGGAGGTAGGCGACCAGACCGATGCCGGGCAGCAACGCGAGCGTCAGCAGCCACGCCAGCGTCGCCGCGGGCTGCCTCCGCTCGTAGAGCAGCAGGATCGAGATCGCCGCGGCGTGGGCGGCGAACAGTCCCAGCGTGATCGCCAGGTCCGTCACGTCGCTAGTCGTCCAACTCGGGGTGCGGGCCGTTCGCGCTCGCGCGACCTGCGAAGAGGTCGGCGATCGGCTGCGTGTAGCCGAGTTCCTCGAACACGATCTTGAGCCCAGACGTCAGCGGCACGGCGAGGAAGACGCCGACCACGCCCCAGAGCATCCCCCAGACGAGCAGCCCGAGAAGGACGGCGACGGGGTGCAGGTCGAGCGAGCGCCCCATCAGCCGCGGCTCGAGGACATTGCCGATCACGAAGTGGATCGTCGACGGGATCGCGATTGCGGCGATCTTCGTGCCGGGGCCGAAGGCATCGTGCATCAGGACGACCGGCACGGGCAGCACCATCGCGATCATCGATCCGACGTTCGGGATGAAGTTGAGCGCGAACGTGAGCAGTCCGAACACAACGGCGAGCGGGACGCCGAGCGTGGCCAGCGTCGCCCAGACGAGAAGTGCGGTCGCCGCGGAGATCCCGACCTTCAGCGAGATGTACTGGGCGATCGTCCGGCGGATGCGTGGCCACGTGCCGTGGCTCTCGCCGAAGTTCGAATGGCTCGCGAGCAGGAAGAACAGATAGATCAGCACGACGGCGCCGTCGGACGCGATCTGCAGCAGCTCGGCCAGGACGAGGCTGATCAGGCTGAGCCCCTGCCGCGGTTCCAGGCTCTTGACGACGGCGAGTGGGTCCTCGATGCCGACCCGCGCGAGGAACGGCACCAGGAAGTCCTGCTGGAGCCGTTCGATCTGGCGGCCGTACGCATCGCGATCGGACTGGAGCTCGGCGACGGCCTGGCCGCAGATCGCGGCGAGCAGCACGAGGATCGTCAGGCCGATCAGCAGGGTTGCGACGATCGCCAGGAGCTGGGGGATCCGTGCCTTCCGGTGGAGGACCTCGACGACGGGCGTCACGCAGATCGACAGGAAGACCGCGAGCACGAACGGCACCAGGACCGGCCGCAGCCAAAAGACCGAGCCCGCGATGGCGAGGCCGGTCAGGACGGTCAGGCAGACCGCGGTGATCGTGGGGGCCTGCTTCCGGAGATCCATGCGTGCGGCCGAATCTAACCGCAGGAAGCGTCCGCCCCGCGGCCTGATCCCGGGATGCTCGGGGATCGTGCGCGGCGATCGGCCCAGAAAAACAGCCGGCCGGGACGATTGTCCCGGCCGACCGACCCTCTTTGGCTTGCCCCTCCCGGGGCTTGCCCTCGCTCTCTCTCTCTCCCCTCACAGCAAGGATCGGCACGGTGGCACGGTGACTTGAGTGAGGATCGAAGTTCTTCCGCCCGCGGGTCGGCCATGCTGGTTCGCGTCCGGCGCGAGGGCGGTGCGACTCCGGTGCCCCTGCGGAGAGTGTGTGACGAAGTCTCGTCACGCACTCTCCCGCGGCCGCGGAGCGGCCGCCGAGCGAGCACGTCGCAGCCTGCAGACTGACTTCGTCACTGGCCGGGGGAGGCTGTCTGTCGGTGGGTGCAGGAGCGGAGGTGGCGTTTCGGTCGCCGCGGCGAGTCGGCGCAGGCGCGGCGCCGAGAGGGGCCGCCGGAGGCCCGGCGCCTACCCCTCACCACCTCCGCTCGAGCTCGGCCACGCCCGACTCCTCGGAACGAGGGGGCGAGGGCGGCCGTTCAGGTCTTGATGGCGATCTTCTTCGGGGCCTCCTTCGGTGTCTTCGCGAGCTTCTTGAAGTGGATCTTCAGGATGCCCTTGTCGAAGGACGCCTCCGCGTTCTCGAGGTCAACATCTGCCGGCAGCGGAATGTTGCGTCGGAAGCTCCCGAAACTGCGCTCGAGCCGGTAGCAGCCCTTCTCGCGCTTCTCCGTGCGGTGCTTCTTCTCGCCCTGCAGGACCAGGACGCCCTCGTCCACCGAGATCTCGATGTCGGACTCGTCCAGGCCCGGCATCTCGGCGGTCACTTCGATCGAGTCGCCCTCGTCGGTCACGTCGAGGGCCGGGCGGAACAGCGACGGCCGGAAGTCGCCGAACCACGGTGAGAGGTCTGCGAAGCCGGGAAGGGGCTCCTTCCAGAACTTCTCGACCATGCGGTTGAACTCATCCTCCATCGCGCGGATCGGGCGGTAGAGGGTCTCGTTGGCGGTAGGCGTCGACTCGGCGACGGCCGTCGACGGCTTGGTGGCAGAGCGTTCGAATCGGAATGGGTTCCACTTCTCCAGGACGTTCATCGGGCACTCCTCGAATTCGCGGACAGGGTCGCGGGCCCAAAGGCGGTGCCCGCGAGCGACTGGCCGAACGGGGTCCTGGATTCCTGGTTTTCAGGTCGGGCGGACAGGGACGGGTCGCGCGCCAGGGTGCGCCGGGTGGCGCTCCCCGCTAACCTCCCGCCCTTCCCGACGACCTCCGAACCGATGCGCCTCAGTCAAGTCCTGATCACGACCCTCCGGGAAGACCCGGCCGACGCCGAGATCCCGAGCCACAAGCTGCTCGTGCGCGGCGGCTACATCGTCAAGATCGCGTCCGGCATCTACACCTACGGCCCGCTGATGTGGCGGACGCTGAAGAAGGTGACTGCGATCGTGCGCGAGGAGCTCGACCGCGAGTCCGCGCAGGAAGTCATGATGCCGATGATGCACCCGAAGGACCTCTGGGTGAGCTCGGGTCGCTGGGAGCGCTACGTCGCCGACGGGATCATGTTCACGCTGAAGGACCAGAAGGGCACCGAATACTGCCTGGGTCCGACGCACGAAGAGGTGATCACCGCCTACGCCGATCAGGCGATCAACTCCTACAAGCAGCTGCCGGTCAACCTGTACCAGGTGCAGGACAAGTTCCGGGACGAGATCCGCCCGCGCTACGGCCTGATGCGCGGGCGCGAGTTCATCATGATGGACGCCTACTCGTTCGACGCCGACGAGGCGGGGCTCGACGTGTCCTACGCGGCGATGGACCGGGCCTACCGCCGGATTTTCGAGCGCTGCGGCCTGCAGTTCCGCTCGGTCCAGGCCGACGCCGGCGCGATCGGCGGCAGCGGCAGCGAGGAGTTCATGGTCCTCGCCGAGGCGGGCGAAGACACGATCCTCTACTGCGAGGAGTCCGGCTACGCGGCCAACGTCGAGAAGGCCGACAGCGTTCCGGCCGAGGCCCCGGCGGATCCGGGTGAGGCGCCGCTCGATCGCCGGGAGACCCCGGACGTGCGGACGGTCGAACAGCTCGAGGCCTTCTTCAGCATGCCGGCGGCCGCGATGGCGAAGACCGTGCTCTACGAGGTCACGTGGACGGACCGGGAGGGCGTCGCCGCCGTGATGATGCGCGGCGACCTCGACATCAACGAGGTCAAGCTCGTCAACGCGCTCGACTGCCTGGCGGTCACGCTCGCCAGCGACGAGACGATCCAGAAGGTGACGGGTGCCGAGGTCGGCTTCGCCGGTCCGATCGGCCTGCCCGAGGACGTCGTGCTCCTCGCGGACAAGACCCTGGAAGGTCGCCAGAACCTGCTGACCGGCTGCAACGAGACCGGCTACCACTGCCTGAACGTCAAGCTCGGCCGCGACTGCCGGATGCCGGACTTCCGCGACCTCCGCAGCGCGAAGGCCGGCGAGATGTCGCCGGACGGTGCGGGGCCGCTGCGTCAGGCGCGGGGCATCGAGGTCGGCCACATCTTCAAGCTCGGCACCAAGTACTCGTCGAAGATGGACGCGACGTTCATGGCCGAGAGCGGCAAGCCCACGCCGTTCGTCATGGGCTGCTACGGCATCGGCGTCAGCCGCACCGCGCAGGCTGCGGTCGAGCAGAACCACGATGACCGTGGGATCTGCTGGCCCGCACCGATCGCGCCGTTCGAGTGCGCGGTGGTCTGTGTCGACGTCAAGAAGCCCGAGCAGGTCGAGCTCGCCGAGAAGCTCTACGCGGAGCTCCGCGGTCTGGGCATCGATGCGTGCCTCGACGACCGGCCGCTCCGCCCGGGTCCCAAGTTCAAGGACCTCGAGCTCCTCGGCTTCCCCTACTCGATCACGGTCGGACGGGGAGCGTCGGACGGCATGGTCGAGTACGGCGTACGCAAGACGGGCGACAAGAGCGACGTGGCCGCCGCCGACGCGGTGGCCGCGGTCCGCGCCGCGCTCGGGGCCTGATTCCAGGCCCCGAGTTGCCTGCCTTGCAGCCGCTCCGCGGCTGCGGGAGAGCCCTTGGCGACTTTCGTCACAGGCTCTCGGGGGCCTGAATCCAGGCGTCGAGTTGCTTGCTCGGCGACGGCTCACGCCGTCGCGGAGAGGTCGTGACTCAAGAGAGTCACACGCTCTCAGAACGCGCGCGGTGCCATCGCCAGATGGGATTGCGCGTCCCCGTCGGCGATCGCCCGGGCGCCCGCTTCCATCGCGGCCCTCTTCGAGGGTTACCGGCTGACCAGGACTCCTGGGTGGGAGGCCGCTCCCTCCGCCGCTGCTAAGCTCTTCGGCCGCCGCCGATGCCAGGAGCCCCGGACAGTCCCGAGCCATCCAAGCTGCTGGATCTGCTCGCCGATCTGGATCGGCCGGCCGTCGAGCTGGTCGCGGCGATCCGGCGCGAACGGGAGGGACTCGGGGTTCGCGGCGCGGATCTCGACGAAGCCGAGCTGCAGTTCCTGGAGCGACGCGCGGCGGACAAGAGGCTCGAGGCGGGCCTGCTCGAAGACGTCCGCGAGGCGCGCCGTGCGGTGCTCCGTGCGCGGCTCGCGGAGATCCTCGCGGGCGATCCCTCGGACCCGGTGGCGCTGTTCGACCTCGCGGTCTTGGGGGCTGAACTCGGGTTGGCTGGTCTCGCTTCCGAGTCTGCGACGGCCCAGCACGAGGTGGCGTCGCGCGCAGAGCGATTCGACGCCGTCGGGCCCAGCCTGCGGTTTGCGGCCGGTGAACGCTGGGCCGAGCTCGCGACGGCCGAAGAGGACTTCGACCTGGAACGGCGGATCGCTCTGCTCCAGGCCACCAGTGACGTCTACGCATCCCTGGCGGCGCGGACCGGGGACCGCGCTCTCCGCCGCCTCGCGCGACGGGCGCGCAACGCGGCTCAGGATCGTCGTCTGCAGGCGCGGCTCGAGCGGCTCCTGACACCGACGGGGGCCGCGACGCTCGAGAATCTGAGTCTCGGGCTGCTGTTCACGGTGTTCGCCCTGCTCGCTTGGGAGAGCTGGAACGGACCTGCACGCTGGATCGAGATCGCCGACGCGTCGATCTGCCTGTTCTTCATCGCCGAGTTCCTGTTCCGGCTGGCGCTGGCACCGTCGCGCGCGTCCTGGTTCGCGCGGAACGCGCTGACGGACCTGTTGCCTGCGCTGCCCGCGGCCGCGTTCTTCTTCGACGTGGGGGCAGCCGACGCGACGGTCCTGGCCCGATCGCTGCGCTTCTTCCGTGTCGTCTACCTCGCACGCTACGTGCATGCGCTCCGCCCGGTCTTCGCGATCGTGCGCCTCGTGCTCTTCCTGGTGCGGGGACTCGATGCGGTGGTGAGGCGCTTCTCGGCGCTGCTGAACCGGGACTTCGTGTTCTTCGAGCGGGTCGTCGTGCCTTTCGAGCCGGGCCTCCGGAGCGATCCGCGCGTGCTCGCGTTCCGCGCGCTCCGTCGCGAGCACGTGCTCCTCGACGAGATGCCGGTCGAGGAGGCGGCGCCGCTCCTGATCGACCGGGCGCGATCGCTGGCCGGACCTGCGCCCGTGGATCGAGGCGGCGCGTCGACGGAGGGGTTCGTCGAAGGGCCCGGCAAGCGTCGGGTTCGCGTGGCGCTCGGTCGCCGGGACTTCCCGGTCGAACACGCGATCTCCTTCCTCTGGTCACTGTCGCCCGCGGAGCTGCGGCTCTGGCTCCCGCACCGCGACGTGACCGCGCTCGATCGCATGGTGCGGATCGCGAACGCTCCGGTGGTCCGCTCCCTACCGCTGGTGCGGTGGTTCCGGAGCCCGGAACGGCATGCGACGCCGGAGGCGCGGGTCGTCGACTTCGGGCGACGCGTGGCGCTGGTGCTCGAGGCGTGGCGCGAGCGGGTCCTCCATGTCGCCGACATGCACGGCATCGTCACGGGGCCCCAGGTGCTCGACCGGGTGGCGTCGGCGATCGTCAAGTTCAGCCAGCGGCCCGCTGTGCGGCTCCTGCTGTTCGGTGGGTTGTTCACGCTGGTGCGACTCGTCGTGGGCGCGGACTCGGCCGTGGGGTCGTTCCTGTCGCGGTTCGTCGCGACGCCGCTCGTGGTCCTCGGCGTGGTCTGCCTCGCGTTCCTGGCGCTGGGGCGCTGGCTCAAGGCGCTCGCGGGCGAGGCCTCCGACGCGTTCAAGCTGACGAGCGAGGCGCAGTTCATCGCGCTCGTCGAGATGGTCAAGCGCCGTCACCAGGACGAAGACCTCGCGTTCCTCGGTCGCCGCGTGTTCGGCTGTGTGCTGCCCGATTGGGAGGCCGCCGGCCACCTCGCCGCGCAGATCCGCGCCGCGCGGACCGGGCGGGTCGACAACCTACCGGTGGTGCCAGGTCCGGGACTCGACGGGGAGCTGTACCGGGTCGCGCTGCTGTACCTGCACTTCCTCGACGGAGCGACCCTCCACGAGACGGACCTGAAGACCACCGAGCAGCTGCTCGCGAATCTCTCGCTCCAGAACATCCGGAACGCCCACCTCGGGTGGTCCCGGCGCGAGCACCGTGCGCTCAAGCGGCTGTCGCTGAGCGAGGGGTCGTTCTTCCGCGGTCCGTTCGTCTGGTTCCGGTTCGTGACGGAGAGCGTGGCGGTCGAGACGGCCAAGCTCGTCACCGACTACAACCGCAACTGTCTGAGCCTGGCGCAGCGCCGCGCGGGCGCTGCGGACGCGCGGCGGGCCTTCCGTGCTTGGCGGGCACGCCGGGCCGAACCGAGTGGACCGCGACAGACCGTCCCGCCCGACGAGCGCGGAGTGTTCCGCACGACCGAGTTCAACGCGCTGGACTTCCTTACGGTCGATCCGCAGCGCGAGCGCTACATCGAGCGGGTATTCGGACGGAGCATCCTGCGGCAGATCCGCGCGGATCGGGAGCGAACGATCCGCGAGATCTTCGGCACACGGCCGCT
>JBEAPQ010000299.1:0-16802 GCA_041164325.1 Planctomycetota bacterium
TGGACCGCACGCTCGCCGAAGTCAGCGGGGCCTGCCTGGTCATCAGCCAGTTCACGCTCGCTGGGTCGGTCCGCAAGGGCAATCGGCCGAGCTTCACGGGCGCCGAGGAGCCGGTGCGCGCGGAGGCCCTCTACCAGCGATTCGCAGCCCAGCTGGCGACGAGCGGACTCACCGTCCAGACGGGCCGCTTCGGAGCTGACATGCAAGTGGAGCTCGTCAACGACGGCCCGGTCACACTGCTGCTCCGCGTCCTCGAAGGCGCAGTGCTCGGAGCCGAGAGGTTGTAGGCTGACTTGGTCACCGGCTGCGAGAGCCTGTGACGAAATGTCGTCACGGGCTCTCCCGCAGCCGCGATGCGGCTGCCAAGCCAACAACTCGGAGGCTGTAGGCTGATTTGGTCACAGCCTCCGAGAACCTGTGACGCGTCGTGTGGGCGGAGGGGGATCGGCCGCGCATGCCGCACGACCCCACACCCCATCGTGACGACCTATCGCCCGACCTGCAGCGTGACCGCGTTGCTGGTCAGCGTCACCGGGTTGTAGGTGGCGTAGGCCCACGACATGTTGCTGCCCACCGGGATCCCGTAGAGCCCCGGCGGGAACGTGACGGTCGTCGAGGCGAGGCCCGAGGCGTTGGTCACGCCGATCAGCGACGGCATCAGGCCGTTGACCGCCGCGAACAGCGTCGCCTCGAGGAGAGGGTCCGGGTTGAGCGGCAGGTAGAAGAAGGGTGGCAGGAACAGACCCGGCCGCGTGCCCGCGAGGGAGGCCACGAGAACCCACGGCTTGTTCCCACCGAAGGACGCGCCAGCCTGGATCGCGAAGTCGATGCTGCCGCCGGCCGCTGCCGAAATCTCGGTCCGGCTGGCCCACAGACGGTCGAGCGACGTGCGGAGGCTCGGGGCGCGCACCACACGTGGGCCATTGCCATCGTCGACGATCGCCTCGAGGTCGACGCGTCCGGGGAGGGTCCCCGCGGAGAGGACGAACGAGTAGGTGCCGTCCCCGTTGTCGGTGACGGGCCCCACCGTGACCGGCGCCGTGTTCGTCGCGGACGGCACGATCTGCACGTTGGCACCACCCTGGAGGATGCGGGTGCCCTCACGATCGGACAGCGTCAGCACGCCCGTGACCGTCGAGCGACCATCGACCGGCATGCTCGCGCTCGAGTATTCGATCGTCGACAGGAACTGGTCGGGACGACCGCGCTGCGAGATCTTCCACTGGTCGTAGAGCGTGCGGAGCTGCAGCACCGGATCCTGCGCCGAACGCCGTTGGTTCGCGACGTTCAGACGCATGTAGTAGGAACCGCTCGCACATCCGCGGAGCGGCTCGCAGCCCCCGTCCACGTCACCGGGACGCGCGACGATCATGAACGCGACGTCCGCGGACTTCCGGAACCCAGCCGGAGGCGCGCCGCACTGCGTCGGGTTGGACTCGTCGCAGGAGCACCGGCCGTCCCCGCCGAACGAGTAGGCGGCCTCCATCGCAGCCATCATCTTCTCGCCGAGGTCGCCCGGCGTCGTGAACAGCGCGACCTCCGCCGCCGCCAACACGGCGCCCGCCGTCAGCACGTTGCCCTGGATCGCGTAGGCGATGTCACCGACCTGACCCGTCCGGTGGCTGGCGTAGGCCCCCGCCACCGTGCCCGTGAAGCCAACCGCGCGTCCCGCCACGTCGACGATCCCATACTGCCGCGTCTGGTGGTTCGGGTCGCGACCCGCCAGACCCGAGAGGATCTGCGCAGGCGTCGTGCCGAGCCGCAGCTGGTCGCGCATGTAGATCCGGTTCGAGGCCGACGGCTCCACGAAGCTCTGGGCACAGCCCGCACCCTTGCCCACGACGACCACCGGCACCCAGACCGCGAGGTCGAAGTTCTCGAGGCAGGTGGCCGACGCGACGGCCATCTCACCGGTCCGGACGTCGATCAGGATGATCGACCACGTGGCGGACGCGGTCGGCGCGAGGAGGACGAGGGCCAGGAAGGCCTGGAGGATGCCTCGGAGCATGGGGCGATGGTGCAGACGCAGGGGGTGACGAACGGGAGACGGGCCCTGGGACCCGACTCCCAGTCTAGCGGCTCGGGGAATCAGGGGGCGTCACGCTCCTGAACGGGACGGGTCGCGGTGCTCGGGGCGCCGCGCGAGAGCTGACGGTCCAGCTCCCGGTAGAGATCGGACGAGACCACGGGCTTCGTGAGGCGGGCGTCACATCCGGCACGCAGTGCCCGATCGCCGTCCTCACCGAGCGCGAAGGCGGTCAACGCGACGATCGGCTGGGCGAACCCCGAGGCCCGCAGACGCCGGGTAGCCTCGAAGCCGTCCATCTCGGGCATCTTCAGGTCCATCAGGACGAGGTCGTAGGGACGACCGTCGGCCTGGGCCTGGAACACGTGCTCGACGGCTTCGGCCCCGTTGCACACGACGTCGAGCGCCGCACCCGTCCGCGCGAGGAACGCATCGAGGATCTCACGGATCTCGGGGGTGTCCTCCGCGATCAGGATGCGGCTTCCCCGCAGGTCCGGGGCCGCGACCGAATCGACGTCCTGGACGTCGCGGTAGGGATCGACCACGTCGACGACCGCCTCGGCACCGGCCCGCACCGAAGCGTGGACAGGCACGCGGAGCCGGAACGACGACCCGACCCCGTGCGTCGATTCGACCAGGAGCTCCGCCCCGATCGAGAGTGCCAGCTGGTGCGAGATCGCCAAGCCCAACCCGAACCCCTCCGTCTGCAGCGCTTCGGCCTCGAGACGGACGAAAGGCTGGAACATCCCGTCGAGCTCATCCTGACGGATGCCGACACCCGTGTCCGCGACGCACAGATCGATGGCGCCGCAGGCCGCGCGCTCGGCGGTGATGCGCACCTCGCCGCGGTGCGTGTAGCGAACCGCGTTCGCGCCGAGGTTCAGCAGGATCTGACGGATCGCCCGCGCATCGCTCGTGACGTCCGGAAGGTCCGAAGGGACGCGCCAAGTCAGTCCGAGCCCCTTGCGACTCGCTTCCGGCTCGAGCGTGGCACCGACCGCGTCGACGAGGGCTGCGAGGCGCACGGGCGCCATGGACGCGGTCCGCGGGCCCTGCTCGATGCGCGCGAGGTCGAGCACGCCGCCGGCGAGGTCCAGGAGCTGTCGCGACGCGTCACGGATGCGACCGACCCACGAGCGGCGCTGCTCGTCGCTGCCCTCGCCACGCTCCAGCAAGTCGGCGTAGCCGACGATCGCGGTCATCGGCGTGCGGATCTCGTGGCTCGTGCGCGCGAGAAACGACGACTTCTCGGCGCTCGCCCGCACGGCTTCCGCGCGGGACCGCTCCAGCGCCTGCGTCTGATCGGCCAAGCGGCGCGTTGCGTGGACGAGAGCCTCACGCTGCTCACGGTCCCGCGTGGTCTCCCTCTGGACGGCGACGAACCGGACCGGGCACCCGCGGCTGTCCCGGATCGGCGTGATCGACAGCGAGACCCAGTAGGCCCGGCCAGCCCGCGTGTAGTTCAGGATCTCCTCGCTCACCGGCATGCCGGCGCGGAGCGCCTGCCGGATCCGCGCGACGGTGTCCTGATCTGTGTCCGGCCCCTGCAGCAGGTGGCCGGGCTTCTTCCCGGCCGCCGCGGCACGCGCGTATCCGGTCAGCTGCTCGAAGCTCCGGTTGACCCACTCGATCTCCCCCTCCGCGTTCGTGACGACCACGGAGTTGTCGGTGTAGGCCGCGACGAGGGCGAGGAGCTCGTTGCGCCGCATCTCCTCCTCGAGCCGCCGGTGGGCGAGGCAGCCCGAGACCGACACGGCAAACATCTGGACCAGGGGCACGAGCTGCCGGCACTCGACGGCACCCAGCATCCCCGGGCGCGCCGACAGCAGCAGCATGACTCCGAAGTCCGCCAAGCGGAACGCGATGCCCTCCCCGATCACGAGCCGACCATCCAGCGCCGCGGGCCACGACTTCGCGGGCAGCAGCTCGAACGGCCGTTCGACGCAGGCGATGCGATGCCCTTCCTCCAGGACCAGCGCGTCACCCCCCACCAGCGGATTCGAGTAGATGCAGCGCAGACTGCGATCCGACTGCCGCTCCCAGATCACCGCCGCAGCCAGCCCCTTCCTCGCCAAGAGCGCCCCCACGAACGCGTCACAGCACTTCTCGAGGTCCAGGGATCGCCCGATCGACAGCGACAGCTCGTAGAGCTGCGCGAGGTCTTCGACGAGATCGGTGAGCGGACGACGACTCACGCCGGCTCCAGACCACCGAGCGTCGCCACGACGCACGTCTTGTTCAGGAACTCGAGGTAGCGATCTCCGACCGAGGAGATCTCTCCCAGGGTCAATGCGCCAATGACGCGCGCGCCGGGCAGTCCCGCTGCGAAGCGTGACCGGATCGCCGCGAGCTCGGCGTCGAAACCTTCCCCCAGGAGCACGGATCGGGAGATGCAGTCCGCCACGAAGCCGATGCGCGCCCCGCCCGCGCCGACGCCCGCATCGACCGCGCTCCCCGCCGCCGCGATCAGGCCGTCCGCATCACCTCGGTAGATGCCGAACGACGCGTGCTCCGGCACTTCACCGACACAGACGAGCCCTCCGTCCGGCGTGCACGCAATCGGGTCACGCAACACCGGGTCGCCCTTGTCACGGGTCAGGCCGAGCGGAAAGGCCTGGGCTGCTGCGGCGAAGTTGCCGGGCGTCACCGTCACGCCGCACCTGTCCTGCAGGACTTCGGCGTAGACGTCGAGGGCCGGGCGCCAGTTGATCTCCCGTACGACACAGCCATCGGTTCGCGTGGTCAGAAGCGGCCCGTGCACGAGCTCGAAGCCGTGCGCGACGCCGAGCTGGCACGGCCCGTCGAACTCTACCAACAGGGCTGCATCCTGGTAGACGCCCTCCGGCGTGAACAGCACCGGCATCGGACGGAGATTTGCCGAACCTGCACCACCCCCGAAGAAGTGCGTGCCGACACCGCGGAACCGGTAGAGCTCCGCGAGGAATCGCGCGGGCCGCGTCGTCAGTCCGTCGACCAGGACGAGCGCTCCCTCGGCTCCGCCCGCCTCGAGGTCCACACGGAAGTCATCGTCTCCGAGCCCGGTGATCAGTCGCGGTGGCCGACTCGACTCCAGTGCGAAGACGACCGCTCCTTCGCGATGGACGGCGCCGTCCTGCAGGATGGCCGGGAACAACGCACCGCAGCAAGGCGAACGCGCGCCGACGAGCGCGGCGCGGACGTCTTCCAGCGGCGGAGCCCCGGTCTCCGCGAGGAGGACCACAACCGTGCACGGGGAGCGCGCCGCCTCGGCCACCTCGTCCACGGCGTGGCAAATCGACTCCGGCGTCGGGTGAGGCAGGAAGCAGATCGTGGTTGCGTCCATCGGAATCGGGGGCAGTGGGGACTTTGGCCCGGGAGGCCTTCCCGCTGATCTTCGCCCGAGGTGACGCGACATGCGAGGGGATCGCCCCGGACGCATCCCGACCTGCGATAGCCTTCGCTGAGGCCGAACCGCTGTGCTTCTCGCTCCCGGACGCCCGTCATTGACGCATGCGGGGGTCGACCTAGACTCGGCGACGCCTGCCCAGCCCGTCGCCCCACGGGCACGAAGACGAATTGCCACCGCTTGCATGCCCCGCAGACCAACGGAGAGGGTCTGCGAAACCGTGATGACTCGGACACCCCCCCCTGCCGGCAGCGTGCTGGGCTCTGCCTCGCGCGTCCTCGTTCTCGACGACGACCCGGTCGCCCGCGAGTTGGTCGAAGAGACCCTCCGCCGGGCAGACCTTGAGGTCGTGGGCGTCGCGACGGCCGAGCGCGCGCTGGAGTTGCTCGCCGAGTCGGCGTTCGGCTGCGTCATCACCGACATCCAGATGCCCGACATGGACGGGCTCCAGTTCACGAGCCGGGTCGCCGAGGCGGCGCCCGACACGCCGGTGGTGATGCTGACGGCCTACCCCACCGTCGACGGCGCGCGTTTCGCGATCGATCTCGCCGTCTCGGCCTACATCGTCAAGCCGTTCGAGATGGATGACCTGGTCCGCCGCGTGCGGTCCGCCATCCAGAAGGGGCTGGTCGCGCGGGGCATCGCCTCCGCCCGCAACACGGCCCGCGTCCTGTTGGAACGTCTCGAAGCGATCGAGACGGTGCTCCAATCGCCGGGCGACACGCGCGTGCCGCTCTCCGCGCGTGCGTTCGCCGACGCGTCGCTGGAGACGATCGCGTGTGCCCTGCGCGATCTCGCCGGCGTCGTGCACGGCACGAGCGTGACTGGCGCCGAGGCGGACTCCTCGGATCTCCTCCAAGCCATCGAGGACGCCGTCGAGACGCTGCAGCGCACCAAGAACTCGTTCAAGTCGAAGGAGATCGCGGCGTTGCGCCGCCAGCTCGAGTCGATCGTGCGCGACCGCAGCAGCTCGCGCTCCCCGCGGTAGCCGAAGGGGCCGCCGGGGATTCCTCCCGCACGGCGGGTGCGCGGTGAGGACAGCGTTCCGCGGACGGACTGTGGTGGATGCAGACAGCGGACGGTCCCTCATCCCGTTCTCGGACGCATGCGGTCCACCGGATCAAGCGCGGTGCATGCTCCGGTCGATGCGGGGAGGAGCCGGGGGCGATCCCGGTCTCCCCGCTCGGAACCCAACGCCATGGACCAAGCCGACCAACCGCGCGTCCTCCTCGTCGATGACGACGCACGCCTCCTCGACAGCCTGGTTCGACTGCACGGGCGCCACTTCGCGCTGGTGACCGCCTGCGGCGGGCGCGAGGGCATTCAGGCCATCGAGCGCAGCGGCCCCTTCGCCGCGGTCGTCGTCGACCTCCAGATGCCCGGATTCGACGGCATGCAGGTCCTGGAGCACTGCCAGCGCGTCGCACCCGACACGGTCCGGATCATGCTGACCGGACAGGCCGACCTCGCCGTCGCGAAGCAGGCGGTCAACGAAGGGCAGGTCTTCCGCTTCCTGACCAAGCCGTGCTCCGCCGAAGAGTTCGCAACCGCCGTCGAGTCCGGGTTGCGGCACCACGCGCTGGCACAGCACGAACGCGACGTCCTCGACAAGACCGTCCGCGGCACCGTGCAGGCACTGATCGACGTGCTCTCCCTCGTGCGCCCCACCGCGTTCGCCAAGGCACGCCGCGTCCAGGAACTCGCGCGCCGACTCGCCGCCGAACTCGGACTGCGCAACCCGTGGCTGCACGAGACTGCAGCCCTGCTGTCGCAGGTCGGCGTCGTCGCCGTCCCACCGCGGGTCCTCGATCGCGTCGAGTCCGGCGGACTCCCCGCGCCCGGCGAACTCGACGTGCTCGCCGATCACCCGCTGACTGCAGCCGAGATGCTGCGGTCGATCCCCCGCCTCGAGGGGGTAGCGGAGATCCTCGTGCAGGAACACGCGCTCCGGAACGGGGCCCCGCGCCTCCGCTGCTCGCCCGAGGCCTTGATCGGAGGTCGCCTGCTGCACCTCGCGCTCGACCTCGACCAGGAACTCACCGAGCCGGGTGCCGAACCGGGCGCGGTCGTCGCGCGCTTCCGGGACCGCGAGGATCGCTACGGCGTCGAGATCCTCGCCGCACTCGGGCGACTGGACCTCGGACGAGCTGCGGGTCCGCTGGAGACGCGCTTCGTCCAGGATCTGCCGGACGAGTGGTTCCTCGCCGAGGACCTGCTGGCGGACGACGGAGAGGTCCTGCTGCCACGCGGGCAGCAGGTGTCGCGGTCGGTGCGTGCGCGCATCGACAACCACGTCGCCCTCGGCGATCTCGATCCCACCCGCGCCGTTCTCGTCGCCGCAAGCCTCGTCGAAGCAGCTGACGTGTGCAGCGTGCGCGACGCGGAGTGACGCAGGACGCGGACGACACGCGCGGCGGCGACCGCCCTCCGCGCCCGCAGACCGAGGCCGTCCCGCGCGGAGGTCATGACTGCTACGGGCGACGCCCCCTCACGGGAACATCGGGGATCACCCCTCGGAGGATCGGCGGACGTTCGTCCTCTCGCGCGGCGAAGATCGGCTCGGCTCCCCGCTTGAGGTTGCCGAGCACAGCGCGGAGACCCGCCGCACGGTCGGAGTCTCCGTCGGGCACGCCGCGCAGATCGAATCCGAACGTCCGCACCGCGATCATGCCGACGAACCCGCCGTCGCTCGTCTCGACCGGCAGGTAGACGTTCGATCCAGCCATCCAGAGGAAGTCGCGACTCCCGGACCACGTGTCGGTCTGGAGCACGCCACCCGGACCGAGCCGTTTGAGGATCTGCAGCTCACAGCGGTAGCTCGAGAACGGGAACGGAAGGTCACAGACGAAGGAGACCCGCAGCGCCGAGAAGACCTGCTCGTCCTCCTCGGGACTGCGGAGAAGGCTGCCCTCGACCGGGAAGATCGACTCGTAGCTGGTCCCGATCTGGCGGACGTAGTCCCGGTAGTCGTTCTCGGCCGTCTCCAGCGCAACGAGGTCGGCGACGATCAGCGTCGCCGCCTGCTGGACGGTCTGGGAGCCCTTGACCTTGCGCCAAGCCGGCATGGGCGGCTTGCCGAGCTCGACCGCTGGCCCCATGTGGAACCCGTCGTCTCCGGTGGAGCGCGAAGGCAGCCAGTCGTCGCCGTAGAGCCCACGATCGCGCAAGAGGTCCGACAGGAGGTCACCCCAAGATGCGAACGCCGCCGGCCACGTGCGCTCCGCGCGTGCGAGGGCGACGGCGATCGATTCCCGGTCGGACCGCGCCGCAACAAGGCCCTGGAGCACGTCCCCTGTCGACGACTCGTTGCCGTCCGCATCGCGCCAGCGAGCACCGAGGAAACGTCCGACCCGACCGCGCAGACTGTCTCGATGGTCGATGTCCGGCCAGGGCAGTGCCTGGTCGGGATCGAGCCGGGCCGGCACGGCGCTGGACCAGACGGACTCACGGGGCACGACCAGGAACTCTTCCGCTGCCGCACGCTGCCCCGCCGCGGGTTCGACCAGCGAACCGAGGACCCACAGGGCCGCAACCGACGTCCGCACGCTCGCCCGCATCCGGCGGCGTCCTTCGCCATCGAACGCTGCGCGGATGCCGGCTGCCGGAGTCACGCTCTTCATCCTCATCAGGGTGAGGACTCTGGACCCTGTCCGTCAAGCGGGGGACAAGGCCCGGCACGCAATCCGTGCCGACTCAGGCCGAAGCGGGCTCCGGCTGGTCGTGCTGCACCGTCAGGCCACCGTCCTCGACGTCCACGGTGATCGTCGCACCGTCGAGGACCGAGCCGGCGATCAGGGCACGTCCGATCCGCGTCTCGAGCTCACGCTGCATGAACCGCTTGAGCGGTCGTGCCCCGTAGACCGGGTCGAAGCCCTGCTCGGCGATGAAGCGAACGGCCGCCGGCGTCAGTTCGAGCGACATCCGGCGCGTCGCGAGCCGCGCGCGGAGCTGGCCGGCGAGCAGACCGACGATCCGCTCGATCTCGGAAGGACGCAGCGGCTTGAACAGCACGATCTCGTCGACGCGGTTCAGGAACTCCGGGCGGAAGCCGCGACGGAGCTCTTCCATCACGCGCGCACGCGCCGACTCCTCGATCTCACCGTCGCCACGCACGCCGTCGAGCAGGTGCTGCGAACCGATGTTCGACGTCATGATCACGACCGTGTTCTTGAAGTCGACGGTGTGGCCCTGGCTGTCCGTGATCCGGCCGTCATCGAGCACCTGGAGCAGGACGTTGAACACGTCGGGGTGGGCCTTCTCGATCTCATCGAAGAGCAGCACGGAGTACGGACGCCGGCGGACCGCCTCGGTGAGCTGGCCGCCCTCCTCGAATCCGACGTAACCCGGAGGCGCCCCGAGGAGCCGCGACACCGCGTGCTTCTCCATGTACTCGGACATGTCGATGCGGACGATGTTCTCCTCGCTGTCGAACAGCGACTCGGCGAGCGTCTTGGCGAGCTCGGTCTTGCCGACCCCGGTCGGCCCGAGGAACAGGAACGAGCCGATCGGGCGGCGGGGATCCTTGATCCCCGCGCGGGCGCGGATCACCGCGTCCGCGACCAGCTGCACGGCCTCGTCCTGACCGACGACACGTTCGTGGAGCACCTCGTCGAGGCGGAGGAGCTTCTCGCGCTCACCCTCGACGAGCCGCGTGACCGGGATCCCGGTCCAGCGCGCGACGATCTGCGCGATCTCCTCGTCGGTGACCTCCTCGCGGAGCAGCGCGGTCTCTTGCCCCTCCTCGGCGGCGGTCTCGGCGGCGGCGAGCTTCTGCTCGAGCTCCGGGATGCGCCCGTGCTTGAGCTCGGCGGCCTTGTTCAGGTCGTAGCGCCGCTCGGCGTTCTGCTGCTCCAGGCGCAGTCGCTCCAGCTCCTCGCGGAGGTCGCGCACGCCCTGGATCGACGCCTTCTCCCGCTCGTAGCGGTCGCGCATCGCGGCGGCGTCGGCCTTCACGTCCTGGAGCTCCTTCCGCAGGTCCTCGAGCCGCTGCTTCGACGCCTGGTCCTTCTCCTTCGAGAGTGCGGCCTCCTCGATCTCGAGCTGCATGACCCGTCGCGTGACGGCATCGAGCTCGGCCGGCATCGAGTCGATCTCGGTGCGGATCATCGCGCACGCCTCATCGACGAGGTCGATCGCCTTGTCGGGGAGGAAGCGGTCCGTGATGTAGCGATCGGAGAGCGTCGCCGCGGCGACGAGCGCGTTGTCCTGGATGCGCACGCCGTGGTGGACCTCGAACCGCTCACGCAGGCCACGCAGGATCGAGATCGCATCCTCGACGTCGGGCTGCTCGACGAGGACCGGCTGGAAGCGGCGCTCGAGCGCAGCGTCCTTCTCGATGTACTTGCGGTACTCGTCGAGCGTGGTTGCGCCGATGCAGTGGAGCTCACCGCGCGCGAGCATCGGCTTCAGCATGTTGCCGGCGTCCATCGCTCCTTCCGCCTTGCCGGCCCCGACGATCGTGTGCAGCTCGTCGACGAACAGCAGGATCCGCCCCTCGGCTTCCTTCACCTCGTTGAGCACGGCCTTGAGCCGCTCCTCGAACTCGCCGCGGAACTTCGCGCCCGCGACCAGCGCGCCGAGATCGAGCGCGAACACGGTCTTGTCCTTCAGACCCTCGGGAACGTCGCCGCGCACGATCCGCTGCGCGAGCCCCTCGACGATCGCTGTCTTGCCGACGCCGGGCTCGCCGATCAGCACCGGGTTGTTCTTGGTCTTCCGCGACAGGATCCGGATCACGCGGCGGATCTCCTCGTCACGTCCGATCACCGGGTCGAGCTTGCCCTTCCGGGCGGCCTCGACCAGGTCCTGGCCGTAGCGCGACAGCGCTTCGTAGGTCTGCTCGGGGTTCGCGCTCTGCACGCGCTGGTGCCCGCGCACCTCCTTCAGCGCATGGAGGAAACGGTCGTGCGTGACCTGGAACTGCTGCAGGACCCGTCCCGCCGGCGTGTTCTGGCCCTCGCCGAGCACCGCGAGAACGAGATGCTCGACCGACACGTACTCGTCCTGCATCCGCTTCGCGTGGCGCTCGGCCTCGGTCAGCACGCGGGCGAGCCGCTGGGACAGGAGGATCTTGCCGGCTTCGTAGCCGGGCCCGGACACCGAGGGCTTCTTCCGCAGCTCTGCCTCGAGCGCCGACGCGAACGGGCCGCGCGGGACATCCATCTTCGCGAAGAGCCGGGCGACGAGACCCTCGTCCTGCTCGACGAGCGCGAGCAGCAGGTGTTCGCAGTCGACCTCCTGGTGCCCGAACGTCACCGCACGCTGCTGCGCTTGGCTGACGGCTTCCTGGGACTTCTGCGTGAGTCGGTTCAGATCCATGTCTTCCTCCTGTCGTGATCTCTGTCTGTCGTGTTCGGGTGCGCGGCCGCGGGCGTCACCCGCGTGGCCGGAACCCGGAACGGTCCCGCAACTCCTCGAACAAGCGCTTCTCCTCGTCGGTCAGCCCCTTCGGGGTGACGATCCGCACGCGGACCAGGAGGTCACCGCGGATGCCGCCGCCCCGCGGCAGGCCGAGCCCCCGCAGCCGCAGCGTCTGCCCGCCGTCACATCCGGCGGGGATCTTCAGCGCGACGACACCGTCGAGGCTCTCGACCTCCACCAGAGCTCCGAGTGCAGCCTCCCAGGGCGCCACGGCGACCTGCGTCCGCAGGTCGGTCCCGTCGATCTCGAAACGCGGATCGCGCTCGAGTCGAACGCGCAGGAACAGGTCGCCCGGACGACCCGCCGGTCCGACCCCCGGACCACCCTGCCCGCCGAGCCGGACGCGGGTCCCGTCCGTCGTGCCGGGGGGAATCCGGACCTCGAACGTCCGGCGCGTTCCGTCCTGCCCGGTCAGCGTGACCGGCTTCGCATCCCCGCGCGCCAGCTCCGCGAGAGTCAGCGTGAGCTCGGCTTCGAGGTCCTCACCGCGTCCCGACCGGGAGCGTCCCCCGCCACCGCGGAACGGGTCCTGGAAACCCGGACCACCGCCGAAACCTCCGCCCCTCCCGAACAGCATCGAGAAGAAGTCCGAGACGTCCGCCGAGCCCCCCTGGAAGTCGAAGTGCATGCCGCCCCCGCCGAAGCCCGGCGGAGGCTCGAACGACTGGCCATTCGCATAGCCGGCCCCCAGAGTGTCGTAGCGCGCCCGCTTCTCGGGGTCCTTCAGGACCTCGTGGGCCTCGTTGATCTCCTGGAAGCGCGTGACCGCGTCCGGCTCCTTCGAGACGTCCGGGTGGTACTTCCGCGCGAGCTGCCGGTAGGCCTGCTTGATCTGGTCCGGCGTCGCCTTCCGGTCGACGCCGAGGATCTCGTAGTAGTCCTTGAACTGCACGCTCACTGCCCACCTCCCGGTGCGGGGTCGAAGGGAGGGATGCACACCGCGTGCCGTGGTGACGACTTTCCACAGAGAAGGCTCAAGCTACTCATTGGCAGACTCTTACGATTCCACATCGAGATCCTCGCGACCGCCGCGAGCGCCACTTTGGCAGAGCTGGCAACGCGAAGGCTGCAGCCGGGCGTCAAGATGTCATTCTGGCACTCGACCGAACCCGGGAGAGGGGCCCGGGCGCCTCGACCGACGCGACACGCCCACCCGAAACGGTTGGCTCAGGGGCGAAATGCGCGCAGGGCAGGACCGAGGAGGGCTTCCCGCCACCCCCGGAGCGGCCTCTCGTCCGTCGCTCCCCGGCGGACCCGCAGGAGCTCCTCGGACGTCGCCAGCAGGGCATCCGGGAGACCCTCGGACGCGGCGATCTTGCTGACAGCCGTGCGCATCCCATCGAGCACCGCCCTCTCGTCGCGGTCGGGAGGCAGGTCGAAGGTGCTGAGTTCCGGGTAGGGACCTGCGCTGGCGATCGCGAGCAGAGGACCGACCTCGGCCCCGTGCCAGTCGGCACGGAACCCATGCAGGCGTTCGAGCTCGGGCAGGCTGCCCGGCCGGAACCGCGCGATCTGCAGCAGCAGTTCGTCGTCGAGGACCCGCCGTCGCGGTCGGTTCGCCGCGCGCGCGGCCCGCTCCCGCCACGCCGCGAGCTCCCGGAGCAGAGGCAGTGCGCTCGGATCGATCCTCTGCCAGCCGCGAACGCGGCGCCATGCGTGGGACGGGTCCTGGTCGGGCTCGGATGCAGTGGCGACGAGCGCCGCGCTGTCCTCCTCGAACCAAGGTGTGCGCCCTGACTTCGACAGCTCCGACTCGAGGTGCTCGACCAGACCGGCGAGGTGACGGACATCATCGGCGGCGTAGCGGAGCGCCGCCTGCGGCAGCGGTCTCGCCGACCAGTCGGTGCGGGCCCAACCCTTGTCCAACTGGATCCCGGTAACGTGCTCGAGCAGCGGGCCGTAGCCCACGGACGGACCATGTCCGACGAACGCGGCCGCGAGCTGGGTGTCGAACACCGGCGCACACACCCCACCGACCAGCGGATGCAGCACCGCGAGGTCGTTGACCGCGGCATGGAGGATCTTCCGGATACCGCCGGCCCGCAGCAGGTCGAGCAGCGGCTCGAGGTCGATGCCGCGCGCGAGGGGATCGACGCACGCCACGCCCGACGTCCACCCGACCTGGATCAGGCAGAGCCGCGGGTAGTAGGTCTTCTCGTTCGCGAATTCGGTGTCGACGGCCAGCCAGCGGGCGTCCGCAAGCTCGGCCGCGAGGCGCCGGACACCCGACGAGGTATCGACCCAGCGCAGCTCAGCCACACGTGGCGCCCTTTCCGACGCAGAGCGGCGCCGGACGTCGGTCTGCGAAGGCCCTCAGACGCGGACCTCGTCCTCGACGGGTTGCGCGGTCCTGGTCGCGGCGCTGCGGATGCGCGGGGAGACTTCCGCGGCGAGGAAGTCATCGACCTGCTCGGGTGCCCGCCCGACGAAGCGTGCAGGGTCCATCAGTTCCGGCAGCAGGTCCCGCACGGAGGCGAAGGCCGGATCGCCCGCGATCATCTCGAGCAGCGGGTTCGGCACCCCCTCCATCTTGACGCGACGGGCCGCCTCGCGGCTGTGCACGCGGATCACTTCGTGCAGCTCCTGCCGGTCGCCGCCCGCACGCACGCCGGCCATCAGGATCTCCTCGGTGGCCAGGAACGGCAGGCTCTCGCCGAGCTTCCGTTCGATGACCTTGGGGTAGACCACGAAGCCACGCGCGACGTTCTCGATCAGCATGAGGATGCCGTCGATCGCGAGGAAGCTCTCCGGGATCGCGATGCGCCGCACCGCGGAGTCGTCGAGCGTCCGCTCCAACCACTGCGTCGCCGCCGTCTGCGCCGAGGTATCGGCGGCTGCGATCACGTAGCGGGCGAGCGCGTTCATCCGCTCGCAGCGCATCGGGTTCTTCTTGTAGGCCATCGCCGAGCTGCCGATCTGCTTCGACTCGCTCGGCTCCTCGACCTCGCCTTCGTGGCTGAGGAGGCGCACGTCGTTGGCGAGCTTCGACGCCGACTGCGCGATGCCGCTCAGGCACTGGTGGATCGTCCAGTCGATCTTCCGCGTGTAGGTCTGCCCACTGACCGGGATCGAACGCTCGAAGCCGATCGCCGCACAGACGAGCCGGTCGAGCTCGACGACCTTCTGGTGATCCCCATCGAAGAGCGTGAGGAAGCTGGCCTGCGTGCCGGTCGTGCCCTTCACGCCGCGCGCGGGCAGCCAGTCGATCAGGCGCCGCACCTCGTCGAGGTCGATCAGCAGATCCTGGATCCAAAGCGTCGCGCGCTTGCCGACCGTGGTCGGCTGCGCGACCTGGAAGTGTGTGTAGCCGAGGCAGGGCTGGGCGCGCCACGTCTCTGCGAACGAAGCCAGCGCGTCGATGGCCCGGACGAGACGATCCTCGACCGCCTGCAGCGCACGCCGATAGAGCATCAGGTCGCCGTTGTCGGTGACGAAGCAGCTCGTCGCCCCCAAGTGGATGATGCCCTTCGCCTCGGGCGCCAGCTCACCGAAGTGGTGCACGTGCGCCATCACGTCGTGGCGCAGCTCTTTCTCCAGCGCGGCGACGCGATCCCAATCGAACTCCCCACGGACGGCCTCGAGCTGGGCGATCTGCGCGTCCTCGATCGGCAGGCCGAGCTGCCGCTCGGCGCGCGCCAGCGCGATCCAGAGCTCACGCCAGGTCCCGTGGCGTGCAGCCGGAGAGAACAGGCGGGCCATCTCGCGGCCGGCGTAGCGCTCGATCAGGGGGTGGTCGAAACGGTCACCTCGGTCGGTCATCGGCGCCGTTCTAACCGAGCCCGCGCGCTGGTTCGACGACAGGGATCGGCGGCTGTCCTGCGCGGACGACACCCGTGGCTCCCGGGTGATGCACCGGAAGCACGTGGAGGGGTGCGACGGGCCTCCAAACCGCGTTCTCTGGAGCCCGACCCGGTTCTGGATGCTTCGGCACGGCTCTCGCATGGAGGGACGGCATGTTCCTCCGATCGATTGCCCTCTTCGTCTTCGCCGGGGTCACCCTGGCCGGCTCCGCCCACGCGCAGCACCTGCACATCACGCCGTCGCTGCGCGTCGACCTCGGCGGTCTGCGGGTCGAACTCGGGACCTGCGCCCCGCGCGGTCACTTCCAGACCGTTCGGGAGCGCGTCTGGGTCCCCGGCTGCGAGCGCGTGGTCCATGTGCCGGCCCGCTTCGCGTGGCGCCGCGATGCGTGTGGACGACGGACCCGGGTCTGCGTCGAGCCGGCCCGGACGCGGATCGTCCGCGAGCCCGGACGATTCGAGTGGCGGGAGCGCCGCGTCTTCGTCGCGCGCCGCTGACCCGGCCGCCGCGGACCGCTCACAGGGACTCGAGCCACGCCGACAGGGCGGCGAGCGGCGCGGCACAGAGCGCGCAGCGCATCGCCCAACCGGCGGCTTCGCGCACCCAGGTCGCGGCCCCGGCACCGGCCAACGCCCCGGCCGTGTCGGTCACCCAGTCGAGCGCCGAGGGCGTCCGCCCCGGCACCCAGGACTGGTGATACTCGTCGACCGCGCCGTAGGCCGAGGCGAGCAGGACGGCGCCGACGAGTCCGCCCCGCCCGGGCGTCGCGAGCCCGATGTGGGCGAGCACCGCCAGCGCGCCGAACACCACGCCGTGGGCGGTGTTCGCAAGCAGGATCCCCCACCATCCGAGTTCGAGCCCCGTGTCGACACGGGACTGCGAGGACAGCCACCAGATCCCACCGGCCAGCGAGATCGCCGGCAACCAGCGGGCGGGCCAAGGCCGACCGGCCCACGCATCCGCCCACCCGGCCAAGCGGGCGATCACCGCGCGCACCGCGCGGCCCGACCCAGGAGCCGCAGGCCAACGCCGGCATCACCGACCGCGACGCGCAGTTCGTCGAGTCCGTCCGCGATCAGGAACAGCCCTCGCCCACGCTCGCTGAACAGCGGTGGACGCCCGCTGCTGCAGGCGGCGAGCATCTCTTCGAGCTGGGCGACCAGATCTCCG
>JBEAPQ010000300.1:0-7751 GCA_041164325.1 Planctomycetota bacterium
CGAGGCTCCCGACGACGATCGCGCGCGCATCGACCGCGCGTTCCAGCACGCGTTCGCCCGCCCGGCCACCGCCGGCGAGGTCGACCGGATGCTCGCCTTCCTGGCCGAGGTCGAAGCCGCCGAGCAGGCGACACCAGTCACCGGCTCCACGGCGCGCGAGCGCGCCCACGCCGCGCTCTGCCAGGTCCTGCTGGCGTCCAACGAGTTCCTCCACGTCGACTGAACCGCCATGGCGCACGAACACGGAGCACGAGACCTGCGGATCGATCGGCGCACGCTGCTGCAGATGACGGCCTCGAGCGCAGCCCTGCTCGGTCTGGGCCACGGCAACCGCGCCGTCGCGCGGGCCGCGGACCGCCTCGCTGGGCTGGTCGACCCAGACCCGCTCGCTCCCAAGGCACCCCACCACCGCCCGACGGCCCAGCGCGTGCTCGTGCTCTTCATGCACGGCGGGCCGTCGCAGGTCGACACGTTCGACTACAAGCCGCTCTTGCAGCGCGACTCGGGCAAGCCGCTGCCGTTCCCCAAGCCCCGCGTCACGTTCGCCGAGACCGGCAACCTGCTGGGCTCACCGTGGAAGTTCCGACAATACGGCGCATGTGGCGCCCACGTCAGCGACCTGTTCCCCCACACGGCGCAGCACGTCGACGACCTGTGCTTCGTCAAGTCGATGCACGGCAGCAACGACGCGCACGGCGGCGCGCTGCTGAAGATCCACACCGGCTCCGACACGTTCGTCCGGCCGAGCATGGGTTCGTGGATCCTCTACGGGCTCGGCACCGCCAACCCGAACCTCCCGGGCTACGTCACGATCTGCCCGACCCTCGGCCACGGCGGCGTCAACAACTGGTCGTCGGCCTTCCTCCCGGGCTCCTACCAGGGCGTTCCGCTCGGCAATGCGTCGGTCCCCGCCAGCCGCGCGACGATCGGCCACCTCGATCCGGTCCGGACGCGCCGCGTCCAGCGCGCCCAGCTCGACCTGCTCGCCGAGCTCAACCAGCGCTCGTTCGAGGAGTCCCAGGAAGATGCCGCGCTGCGCGCCCGGCTCGAGTCGTACGAACTCGCCTACCGGATGCAGGACGAGGCGCCCGAGGCCATGGACCTCGCGGGCGAGACTCCGGCCACCCAGGCGCTGTACGGGATCGGCGACTCGAAGACCGAGGACTTCGGACGGCAGTGCCTGATGGCCCGGCGGTTCCTCGAACGCGGCGTCCGCTTCGTCCAGTGCACCCACTCGTACAAGTGGGACCAGCACGGCGACCTGAAGAACGGTCACGAGAGCAACGCGCGCGAGGTGGACAAGCCGATCGCCGGACTGCTCCACGACCTGAAGGTCCGCGGGCTCCTCGACGACACGCTGGTGCTGTGGATCGGCGAGTTCGGTCGGACTCCGGTGGCCCAGGGCGGCAACGGGCGCGACCACAACCCCCACGGCTTCACGGTGTGGATGGCAGGCGGCGGCTTCCGCCGGGGCTTCTCGTACGGGGCGACCGACGACTACGGCTACTACGCGGTCCGCGACAAGGTCCACGTCCACGACCTGCACGCGACGATCCTGTGGGCGCTCGGCCTCGACCACGAGCGCCTGACCTACCGCTACGCGGGGCGCGACTTCCGGCTGACGGACGTGCACGGCCGCGTCGTGCACGAGCTGTTCGCCTGACGCCGATCAGTCGGCGATCGAGGCCAGGCAGATCAACGCCATCGCCGTGCCGTAGACGCGTCCGATCTCGTGCGAGTCGACGAAGCAGCCGTCGATCTCCGGGAGCGCGAGGATCTGCGCGCGCTGCGCGGCGCGGGCCTCCTGCCGTGCCGATTCGTCCCCGAGACGGGCGATCGCGTCGATCCGCGCGTGCAGGTCGAACCAGAAGAAGAAGCCGCCGTAGCCGTAGCGACTCGCGTGGTCGTCGTACTTGCGGACCTGGTCGAGCTCGTCGTGGAACTCGAAGGACGCGTCGACGGCCCGCGCGAGCGCGCCGTCCTCGGCGTGCCCCCAATCCGCCAGCGCCGCCTCGGCGAGCGGCATCCGCCCGACGCCGCCCTGGACCTGGGCACGCACGCGGCCCCGCCGCGGCATGCCGTAGGTGATCGCACCGTCTTCGGCGCGGCAGCGGAGGAGCGCCAGCACGCCGCGGTCGCCCACCCCGTCCGGGATCACGGCGCCGACCTTCTGGGCCTCCGACAGCGCCAACAGACAGGCCGCGATGACGAACGGGTTCGCGTATTCGTGGAACCAGGCGCCGTCTTCCGGCTGCATCCGCGCGAGGTCGGCGATGGCTCCGTCGAGCAGCGGTCGCACCCTCTCCCCGTCCGCCGGACGGAGCGCGAGCCACCGCGCCGCCAGCCGGGCGCGGTACAGGTAGGCCCAGATCAGCTCGTCCTGGTCGTCCGGGTTCAGGTGGCGATCGTCGAACGCGTACTTCACCGCACGCTCGAAGCAGGCCTCGGCCGCGCGCTCCTCGCCCGGCGTGCGCTCCATCGTCTCCAGCATCGCCCAGGCGGCGAGCGCGGTGATCGCAACGTGCACGTTCGGCAGCGAGTCCGTGCCGCCGAAGTCGTAGATGCTGTCGCGGAACCCGCCATCACCCCGCTGCATCGCCACGAAGTAGGCGAGGCCGTTCTCACCCAGCGCCGCCTCGCCGAACGAGCCTGCCGCCGCGCGCGTGCCGCGACCGCCCCGCAGGGCGCCGGTCGGCAGGCGACGCCACGGGATCTCGAAGCCGTGGACGATCGGCCCGTGCCCCTCGGCCTCGAGGGCGGCCTTCGCGATCCACGGGGACGCGCTCGGATCCCCGGCGGCCAGCGCCGTCCAGATCTCGAGCGCGTCCGCATCCTCGCCCGCCCAGAACGCGCGCGCGCCCGCAGCGAACCGCGCCTCGGGCGTCGCATCGGTACCTTCCCGCCCCGCCTCGATCAGCCCGTCGAACCACGCCTGCGCGCGCGCCACGGCCGCCTGGTCCTTCCCGCCCAGCGTGTCTTCGAGCCGCGCGAAGAAGAAGCCGGGATCGAACGTCGTGATCTCGTCGACCGCGGCCCGGACCTCGCCCTCGCCATCGAGCACGAGGAACCCGGGCTCGACGAAAGCCACGGGGCGCAGGCCGAGTCGCTCTGCATCCTCACCCTCGGCCGGCTGGCGCACCGGGATGAACGCTTCGTTGAGCAGGTCGACGAGGCCGGGCCACGAGAACGGCCCGCCCATCATGTAGCGGTCGATCTCGGGCTTCCGGTCCATCCGCGAGCCGCGGACCGTCGGCACGTACCAGAACACCGGCTTCTCGGCCTCGCGAGCCTCGGCCAGCGCCGTGGAGAGGTCCGCGCGCCACTGGACCGCGGTCCCGGCCTGCGCAGCCACGGCCGACGGCTCGGTGCGGATCTTTCGCGTCGAGTTCTGGGACGAAGCCGAGCCCGCGAGGAGCAGGCAGACGAGTGCAGCGACGCAGGCCTTCGACATGCGGCGGGAGCATAGCGACGCCCGGCACGCCCGGATAACGTCGCGCGGCGCCCCGGGACCCCGCGGGGCCTCCGCCGCGCCCGACACCGAAACGCGCATGATCCTGCCGAAGCTGCCGTTCGTCCTGCCGATCCTCGCCTCCCTGGCCCTCCCCGGGGCCCCCGACGAGGGCCAGTGGCTGCCCCAGCAGGTCCTCGCCATGGACTGGAAGGAGCTCGAGGCCCGGGGCATGAAGCTGAGCCGCGATGAGTTCTGGCATCCCGAGCGGGGTGGCGTGCTGTCGGCCGCCGTCCAGATCGGGGGGTGCAGCGCCTCGTTCTGCTCGCCCGACGGCCTGGTCGTCACCAACCACCACTGCGGATTCGGCGCGGTCAACGCGCTGTCGACCCCTGAGCGGAACTACCTGCGCGACGGCTTCGTCGCGGGGTCCCAGGCAGAAGAACTGCCGGCGCCCGGCATGGTCGTCTTCGTCGTCCGCAAGATCGAGGACGTCACCGCGAAGGTCCACGCGGCGCAGGCCAAGGCAGGCTCGGCGGTCGAACGCTTCCAGATCACGCAGCAGGTGATCCAGGACCTGATCGCCGAGGGCGAGAAGGAGCCGGACACGACCTGCAGCGTGTCGCCGTTCCTCGAGGGCAAGGAATACCACCTCTACTACCGGACGCGGTTGACCGACGTCCGCCTCGTCTACGCGCCGCCGCGCGCGATCGGCGAGTACGGCGGCGAAGTCGACAACTGGGAGTGGCCGCGCCACACCGGCGACTTCACGTTCTTCCGCGCCTACGCCGCGCCGGACGGCAGCCCGCGTGCCTACGACGCCGCCAACGTCCCGTTCCGCCCCCAGCACCACCTGAAGGTCTCGCGCGACGGCGTCCAGCAGGACGACCTCGTCGTCATCATGGGCTACCCGGGGCAGACCGAGCGCTACCTGACTTCGGCGGCCGTCGCCGATCGTGAGGCGGTCTACTACCCGCTGCGCTACGACGTGCTGACCCGGGTCATCGAGGTCCTCGAGGCCTACGCCGGCCGCGGCGACCAGGAGCAGCTCGACTACGCGAGCACGATCAAGTCGCTCGCCAACGTGCAGAAGAACGCGTCCGGCATGGTCTGGGGGCTCGCACGCAACGCGGTCGTCGAGCGCAAGCAGCGGGAAGAGGCGCAGTTCCTCGACTGGCTGGGTCAGGAAGCCTCGCGCGGCGAGCGCCACGGCGGAGTCCTCGAAGCGCTGAAGCAGCTCGACGTCGCGGAGCAGCAGACGACGCGCCGGGATCTGCTGCTGGGCCTCGCCCTGTCGCCGCGGGTCTCACCGTTCCTCCGGGGCATCGCCGACCTCGTCGGCATGGCTTCCCAGCGCGAGAGCGGCGACGAGGAGCTCGAGGAGCGGGTCGCCGACCGCGCGACGTCCGACGACCTCCTCCGCCACTTCGAGGAAGTCCAGAAGCCGATCGCTGCGATCCTGCTCGACGTGATCCGCCACCTCGACGGCCAGGATGCGATCCCCGGCGCCGACGTGCTGTCCCCGGAGACCGACGAGCCGACGGCCGCCGTGCTCGACCGTCTCCTCGGCGAGACGGCGCTCCTGACGGCGGAAGGCCGCCTGGCCCTGGTGCGGAGCGGCCGCGAGGGCATCCGCACCAGCAAGGACCCGCTGGTGCGCATCGGCCTCGGGCTCGTCCTCGCGCGCAGCGATGCGTCGCGGCGCGGGATGGAGTTCGAGGGCCAGCGCCTCGACACCGGCCGCCGTTGGATCGAGGCCCAACAGGAGTGGCGCGGCACGTCCTTCTACCCGGACGCGAACAGCACGCTGCGCGTGTCGATCGCGTCGGTGAAGGGCTACGAGCCGCGGGATGGCGTCTACTACGTCCCGCACACGACCGTGGCGGGTCTGCTCCGCAAGCACACCGGCGCGGAGCCGTTCGATGCGCCCGCCGCTCTCCGGGCCGCCGCCGCCAACCGCGGCGACAGCCGCTTCTTCGACAAAGCGATCGGCGACGTCCCCGTCTGCTTCCTCAGCGACGGCGACACGACGGGCGGCAACTCCGGCTCCCCGGTCGTCAACGGCAAGGGCGAGCTGGTCGGCCTGAACTTCGACCGCGTGTTCGAGAACGTGTCGGGCGACTTCGGCTGGAACGCCGACCGTTCGCGCAACGTCTCGGTCGACATCCGCTACGTGCTCTGGGTCATGGAGCAGGTGCTGCCCGCACCGCACCTCCTGACCGAGCTCGGCGTCGTCGACTGACAGGCTGTGTCTCTATCGAGTCACGGCCTCTCAGCGACGGCGAGAGCCGTCGCCGAGCAAGCACGTCGCAGCCTGTAGACTGGTCTCGTCACAGGCTGCGAACGCTGTGACTCCATGGAGTCACAGGCCTTCGGCGACGCGCATCGAACCGCCGAGGAACTCCGCCTCGACCGCGCCATCGAAGAGGACGATCTCCGGCAGCTCGCGGTAGCGGCCGGCGACGTCCATGCCGAAGCCGATCACGAAGTGGTCGTCGATCGCGAAGCCCTGGTGCTCGATCGCGACGTCGACCTCACGTCGGGACGGCTTGGTCAAGAGCGTCACCACCGCGACCCGTGTCGCCCCCTGCCCCAGGAAGTGACGGCGCAGACGGTCGATGGTCCTCCCGGTGTCCACGATGTCCTCGACGAGCAGGACCGTCCTCCCGGCGCAGTCGATGCCTTCACCGCCGCTGACTTCCACCCTCCCCGCGCTCACGGTGCCCGTTCCGTAGGACGACGCGCGGATCTCGTGGACCGGGAGACCGGCCGGAAGATGGCGCATCAGCTCCCGGCAGAACACGCGGGCGCCCTCGATGATGCTGACGACGACGAGCTCTCCCGGGTCCGGATAGCTCGCGCAGATCTCGCGACCGAGTTCGGCGATCTTGCGCAGGAGCTCGTCCCGACTCAGCAGGACCTCGAAGGGCGGATGGCTGCTCTGGCTCATGGCTGGAGCCGCACAGGTGTAGCGGATTTCCGCCATGGATCGGTCACAATCGCGGCCGCGGTGAGGCTCACGGAGACCCCTCCGACCGGAACCTCCGCTGCCAACGCCCGGATGTGCTGCGGCACGCCCCTCACGCGAATGGCGTCGACCACCCGCCAGGACACCCCATGAACCACCTCTACGGCGCGCGGCTCCGAATCCTCGACGAACCCTTCTTGCTGTCGCTCCTGGCCCGGATCGGCTCACCGGACACGCAGACCGCGGACCTGCCCCCGCTCGTCCGCGCAGCGTACGCGCGCCTGACCCACGCGGTCCTCGACGCGTCCTTCCCGACCGAGCCCGCGCGGGTTGCGACCCGGATGGCAGCGACCGAGCCTCGTGGCTTCTACCAGGGCCCCCGCCTGTCGCGGACCACGCAGCTCGTCGTCTGCTCGGTGATCCGGGCCGGGCTGCTCCCCGCGCAGACGTGCTACGAGTCGGCCTGTCAGGTCCTGCCCGCCGAGAACGTCCGGCTCGACTACCTGAACATGTCGCGGCAGACCGATGTCGCCGGCCACGTGACCGGCGTCCGCATGGACGGATCGAAGATCGGTGGACCGATCGACGACGCAGTGCTGCTGATCCCGGATCCGATGGGAGCCACCGGCAGCACGATCGTCCGCGCCGTCGAGGCCTACGAAGCGATGGGCAGCGGCAAGCCGCGCGCGATCGTCGCCATGCACCTCATGGTCACGCCCGAGGCCGTGCAGCACGTCCTCGCGGCCCACCCCGACATCCAGATCGTCACCGGACGCTTCGACCGCGGCCTGTCCGACGACGACGTCCTGGCGACGCCACCCGGCACCCATCCGGAGAGGGAACGCGGACTGAACGACGTCCAGTACATCGTGCCCGGCGCCGGAGGCATGGGCGAGCTCCTGACGAACTCGTGGGTCTGAGCCGCCGATGATCGACATCGGCGTCAACCTTGCCGACACGAGCTTCGACGGGGACCGCGGCGCCGTGCTCGACCGGGCCGTCGCGGCGGGCGTCACAGCCCTGATCGTGACCGGCACCTCCGTCGCGCAGTCGCAGCGCGCGCTGACGCTGTGCCGCGCACCGGCCCCGATGCCGCTCTACTGCACGGCGGGCGTCCACCCCCACGACGCCAAGGACGGCGGCCCCGAGGCGATCGACGCGCTCCGGGATCTCGCCGCAGCGCCCGAGGTCCGAGCGATCGGTGAGACGGGACTCGACTTCTTCCGCGACCTGTCGCCCCGCGACGTCCAGGTCGCGTGCTGCGAAGCCCAGCTCGCGCTCGCGGCAGATCTCGGCATGCCGGTGTTCCTGCATGAACGCGAGGCGGCGGGCGCG
>JBEAPQ010000301.1:0-3446 GCA_041164325.1 Planctomycetota bacterium
CGGAAGATCTCTGGTTCGCGTTCCTCGGTCAGGTCGATGGCCTTCGCGTAGCAGCCGCCCTCGATGTTGAACACGCCGTCGTCGGTCCAGCAGTGCTCGTCATCGCCGATCAGCATCCGGCGGGGGTCGGCGGACAGCGTGGTCTTGCCGGTCCCCGACAGGCCGAAGAACAGGGAGACGTCGCCGTCCGACCCCTCGTTGGCCGAGCAGTGCATCGACAGCACGTCCTGCTTCGGCATCAGGTAGTTCATGATCGTGAACACGCCCTTCTTCATCTCGCCCGCGTACTGGGTGCCGAGGATGACGAGTTCGCGGCGCTCGAAGCAGAGCGACACCGCGGTCGGCGTGCCGGTTCCCGACGAATGGGGGTCAGCGGGCAGGAGCCCGGCGTTGTAGATCACGTAGTCCGGGTCCCCGAAGTCCGCGAGCTGTTCCGGAGTGGGGCGGATCAGCATGTTGTGCATGAACAGCGCGTGGTAGGCGTTCAGGCACACGACGCGGACCTTGATCCGGTAGCCATCGGCCCATCCCGCGAACCCGTCGACCACGTAGATCTGGTCGCGCGTGTTGAGGAAGTCGATCGCGCGCTGACGGTTGATGACGAAGGTCGGGTCCTCGATCGCGATGTTGACGCTGCCCCACCACACGTCGTTCTCGCTGCTGGGCGCCCGGACGACCCGCTTGTCCTTGGGGGAGCGTCCTGTCTTGGCTCCGGACCGCGCGATCAGCGCGCCGGTCGACGAGAGCTCTCCCTCTCCGCGTCGGATGGCCTGCTCGACCAGCACGGCGGGATCTGCGTTGCGGAGGACGTGGGCGGCGTGGAGACCGTGCTTCGATAGGTCGACGGTTGTCATGGGCACGCGGGTCGGATTCCTGGACTCGGGGTCGGCGGACTCTCCAAATCGGACTTTCCGCCGTTGAGGGAATCTCGGCGATTGTAGGCCGATGACCCCGCAGAATCCCAAGGCGTTCACCGGGTGGCAGGCCAACGGTGAGACTGGGGGTGACTTTCTTCCCAGGCGAGCCGAGGCCAGACTGGTCGTCGGCATCGGGCGTTCGGCGCCTGGGCCCGTCTTCCGAATCCAACGTGCTGATGTCCCGATCGAACCCTCTGCTCGCGCCGTCGGGCCTCTTGGCCCTCTGTGCCGTCGCCGCCGTCTCGTCCCCGCTGACGGCCCAGGGCCGCACCCGCGTGGACGGAGAAGGGGGTGCCGCCCCGAACGTCATCTACATCCTGGCGGACGACCTCGGCTACGGGGAGGTCGGGTGCTACGGCCAGCAGCTGATCAGGACCCCGAGCCTGGACCGGATGGCAGCGGAGGGCATGCGTTTCACGCAGCACTACTCCGGCGCTCCCGTCTGCGCGCCGTCGCGATGCGTGCTGATGACCGGGCGCCACCTCGCCCACGCCGAGATCCGCGGCAACAAGGAGGTGAAGCCGGAGGGGCAATGGCCGATCTCGGAGGCCGTGGCGACGTTGCCGCAGATGTTCCGGGAGCGGGGCTACGTGACGGGTGCGATGGGCAAGTGGGGGCTCGGTCCGGTCGGTTCGACGGGCGACCCCAACGCCAAGGGCATCGACTACTTCGTCGGCTACAACTGCCAGCGCGAGGCTCACACCTACTATCCGCGCCACCTCTGGGTGAATGCCCAGCAGCTCTTCCTCGACAACGACCGCGTGCCGGGGCACGGCAAGATCAAGTCGATCGACGAGGGGTTCGGGCGCTTCTACGGCAACGAGTACGCGCCGGATGTGATGATGCGCGCGGCACAGGCTTTCCTCCGCCGTCACCGCGAGGGGCCGTTCTTCCTGTATCTGCCGTTCGTGCAGCCGCACCTCGCGATGCAGCCGCGCGAGGACCTCGTCGCTTCCTACCCCGAGAGCTGGGACACCGAGCCCTACCTGGGAGGGCGGGGCTACACGCCCCACCCGCGTCCTCGGGCTGGCTACGCAGCGATGATCACGGAGTTGGACGAACAGGTCGGCGCGATCCTGGATCTCGTCGATGCCCTCGGACTCACGGAAGACACGCTGATCCTGTTCTCCAGCGACAACGGTCCGACCCACGATGTCGGCGGTGTCGACACGACGTTCTTCACGTCCGCAGGTCCGCTGCGCGGTCGGAAGGGCAGCGTCTTCGAGGGAGGGCTCCGCGTCCCGACCCTCGCACGCTGGCCGGGCCATGTGGCGGCTGGATCGACGACCGACCACGTCTCGGCGTTCCAGGACGTGATGCCGACGCTCGCAGAACTCTGCGGACTCGCCATGCCGGAGGCCTGCGACGGGGTGAGCTTCCTGCCGACCCTGGTCGGTGAGCCGGAGCGTCAAGCCCAGCATCCGTACCTGGTGTGGGAGTTCGCCGAGTACGGCGGTCAGAAGGCCGTCCGGATGGGGCGCTACAAGGCGGTGATGCGGGACATCTTCAAGGGCAACGACCGGATCGAGCTTTACGACCTCGAAGCGGACGTCGGCGAGGAGTCGGACATCGCGGACGACGAGCCCGAGCTGGTCGCAGAGGTCCGCGGGATCATGCGGGACGACCGCACACCGAACCCGGTCTTCCCGATGCCTGCCTTCGACAACAGGTAGCGTCCTCCCGGGGCTTTCGGGAATCTTCGGAGCCCCACATCGCAATCCTGCCGACGGGCACTGATCGGGTGTCGGGCAGACCAAAGCAGCCGAGGTTCATCGCATGGGATGGTTCGACAAGCTCCGCGCCGAGTTCATCGACATCGTCGAGTGGGTCGACGACACCAACCACACGTTGGTGTGGCGCTTCCCGCGCTACCACAACCAGATCAAGAACGGCGCGCAGCTGATCGTCCGACCGGGTCAGGTCGCCGTCTTCGTGCATGAAGGCAAGCTCGCGGACGTCTTCGAGCCCGGCATGTTCGAGCTGACGACGAGCAACCTGCCGATCCTCAGCACGCTGCAGGGTTGGAAGCATGGCTTCGACAGCCCGTTCAAGTCCGAGGTCTACTTCGTCGCGACCCGGACCGTGACCGACCTGCGGTGGGGCACGCCGAACCCGGTCATGCTCCGTGATCCGGAGTTCGGGCCGATCCGCCTCCGGGCTTTCGGCACCTACACGCTGCGGTGCACCGATCCTCGCCGTCTGCTGACCGAGCTGGTCGGGACCGACGGCGTGTACGAGACGAACGAGCTCGAGACCTTGATGCGCGGCGTCATCAACCAGTCACTCGCCGATGTCCTCGGCGGTGCGCAGATCGCAGCGCTCGACCTCGCGCAGAACTACGGCGACCTCGCTGGGAAGATCCGTGCATCGGCGGTCGACAAGATCGACGACGAGTACGGGCTGGATGTGCCCCAGCTGTTCGTCGTCAACATCTCGCTGCCCGAGGCCGTCGAGAAGGCGCTCGATACCCGCACGTCCATGGGCGTGATCGGTGATATGGGGCGGTTCCAGCAGTACCAGATGGGCCAG
>JBEAPQ010000302.1:0-6766 GCA_041164325.1 Planctomycetota bacterium
GGCGCGCGCCCGATGTCACCGCGGTCCCTGTCGGCGGCTTTCGGCGCAGAGCAGGCGTGGGCGGCGGGGATCGAAGACCCTGCGTGGCTGTGCGCGGTCCTGGAATCGCCGGGGCGCTACCCGAGCTCGGCGCGGGCGGTGGAAGACGCGGTGCGCTTCCTCGTCGACGTGCTGCCCGTCCAGCAGAACGGCGTCCTGCTGATCGGCGAGCGGGAGGGAGCCTACGCCGCAGCGCGCGCTGCGCTGGCGCTGGGCGAACTGTGCCGCGGCCTCGTGCAGATCAACGGCAGCGGGCTCTCGCGTGCGGACGTCGCGTCGCGTCCGGACCTCGCGGTGCTCCTCGTCTCGGCCTTCGGGCACCCGACGCGTCCGGTGCTGCAGAGCCTCGTGGGGGCGGAGCGGCCGAACGTCACTCTCGTCGATCTCGAGGATGTCGCGGCCGTGGCCGCGCTCCGCGTCGCGGGGCCCCGGGTTCGCGGCTTCGTCCAGGACACCCTGGGGGTCCGCGGTGTCTTCGCGGAGCTCGGCCGGCGAGATCCCATCCTGTCCGAGGGTGTCGTCGTCGCGGACGTGGCCGCCCGTGGCTCCGACCGTGCGGTCGGGTTGCTCCTGTGGTGCCGCGCGCAGGGCTACCCCGAGGCGAGGCTGCGCGTGGCGGGCGACGACGTGCTGCAGGTCGTCATCCCGGCCGCGGGCGCGCGCGCCGCCGAGATCGCGGACGCGCTGCGCGCGAACGGGCCTCCGGACTTCGACGAGGAGCTCTTCGCGTCGGGTGGAGACGCGCTGCCCGTGCCGCGGATCGAGCGCTTCGAGGGGCGCTGACCGGCGCGTCGGCGCGCGCTCAGTCGATTCTGGGTTCCACCAACACGACCCACTGGTCGCTGAGGAACGGCAGCAGTGGTGCGCAGCGGACGGGACGGAGACCGGCTCGCTCGACTTCCGCGAAGAACCGCCGGAGCGTGACGGCCGAACGCCCGGACACAGGCTTGCGCCTGAGCCGCCGCGACACGACCCGCCGAGCGTGCTGGAACGACGCCGCGTGGAAGAACGACAGCACGATCGGGCCGCGCGTCACGCGGCGGAGCTCCGACAGCACGCGCACGCGCTCTTCGCTGTGCGGCAGGTGTTGGAACAGCCGCATGCAGAGCGCCCCGGCGAACGTGCCGTCGGCGAAGGGGAGCGCGTGCGCCGACGCGCAGATCCGGACTGCCGCCCCGTCCTCGACCGCGCGGACCATGGCCTTGTCCCGGTCGACCTGGACGACCGGTCCTGGCAGCAGGTCGCTGAGCCGGCCCGCACCGCAGGGAACATCGAGCCAAGGTCCTGCGGCGGGGGTGATGCCGCGGAGCAGCTTCTGGATCGCGCGTCGCTCGCGGCGGTCCGTGCGGGGCCCTGAGCCGGTGCGGAACCGTGCGTCCCGGTAGCGCTCGGCGTAGCCGGGTTCCCGGACGTAGGCGGTCTCGTTCCGGGCCGTTCCTGGTTGTGGGCTCAAGGTCGCGGTCTCCGGGGAGCGAAGAGGCCATCGGGTCCGGTTCCGCGGCCCCCGAGGATGATCATGAGCGACAGCGTCGGCCGCAAGCAGACAGACGTCGCGGACCGCCGCGCCGAGGACAGACGCAGGAACACTGCGCCGGTCGAGGTTCGGTTCGGCGATCTGCAGATCGTGGGCGAAGGCGGCAACCGCTCGGTCACCGGCGTCTACTTCGTCGCCGAGGCGAGCGCTCCGGTCGACGTCGTCGTCGATGGGCAGGTCCGCCGTGCGGAGCTCGTGCGCATCGAGAACCTGGGGCATGGGCGCCTCGGCGTCGCCGTCCGGTTCCTCGATGGACCGACGGGGGAGTGAGCTGCCCGGGCTGGCCCGTTAGGATCCGCCGCCCATGGGCTCGCTCCGCGATCAGTTCAAGAAGGCCAACCTCCTGTCCTCGAAGGACGCGAAGCGACTCGCGCACGAGGAGCGCATCGAACGGAAGGAGAAGGGACGGGACGTCCTCGAGGCCGAGCGCGCCGCCCGTGAGGCCGAGCTGGCGCAGGTCCGCGCCGACGAGCGCGCGCGGGATCGCTCCCGGCAGGCCGAGGTCGAAGCGCAGCGCAAGCTCGCGGAGGAGCGGGCGGCGTGTGAAGCGCTGCTCGACACCGAGGTCCGGGACTGCGGGCGCGGCCCGATCTCGTGGCACTTCGAACTCCCCGACGGGCGCCTGCCGCTCCTGCGGATGACCGATCCGGATCGCCACCAGCTCACGGCGGGCCACCTGTGCATCGTGCGGCGGCGCGGTCCCGAGGCCCACGTCTACGGCCTCCTGGCGACGCAGCACGCGCGGCGCGTCGTGCGCCAGTTCCCGGAGCGGGTCGTCTGGTCCGCGCCCGGCGCGCTCGGCAAGGACGCCGGCTGATCAGCGTCGGCGCTGTGACGAGCAGCGCCGCCGGCTCAGAGGCTGTGACCAAATCAGCCGACAGCCTCCGGGTTGCTTGCTTGGCAGCCGCTCCGCGGCTGCGGGAGAGCCTGTGACGAAATCAGCCTACAGGCTCTGACGTGCTTGCTTGGCGGCCGCTCCGCGGCCGGGGGAGAGTGCGTGACGAGATTTCGTCACACACTCTCACCACTCGAACAGCGCCTCGTCGGCGCCGATCGCAGCTCGCCGCGACAGCTTGAGCTTGCCCCGGTCGTCGATGCCGACGACCCGGATCGCGACCGCGTCGCCCGGCGCGAACTCGCGGTCGGGCGCGTGGCGGTTCTCGAACAGCTCCTCGCGTCCGACCAGGCCTTCGATCACGTCGTTCACGCGGACGAACATGCCGAAGCTCTCCACCTTCGTGACGGTGCCGTTGTAGTAGCCGCCCCGGCGGACGACGCCGCAGGTCCGGCCGACCATCTGCAGCGCGCGCCGGGCCGCGCTCTCCTCGGCTGCGTAGACACGGACGAGTCCGTCATCGTCGACGTTGACCTGGGCGCCCGTCGCCGCCGCGATGCCCTTGATCGTCTGGCCGCGCGGACCGATCAGCGTCGCGACGTGGTCCGGCATGATCGACGTGCGGACGACGCGCGGCGCGCGCGGTGCCAGCTCCTTGGCGGGAGCGGGCAGGATCTTCGCCATCTCGCCGAGGATGTGCAGGCGGCCCTGCCGCGCCTGCTCGAGCGCGGTCTGGAGCTGCTCCTCGGTCAGGCCTCCGACCTTGTTGTCGAGCTGGAGTGCCGTCACGCCCTCGGACGTGCCGACGACCTTGAAGTCCATGTCGCCGAGGTGGTCCTCGTCGCCCAGGATGTCGGACAGGACGACGGTCCGCGTTCCGTCCGTGACGAGGCCCATCGCGATCCCTGCCACCGAGCGGGACAACGGGACGCCCGCCTGCATCATCGCGAGGCAGCCGCCGCACGCGGTCGCCATCGAAGACGAACCGTTGCTCTCGCTGATCTCCGACTCGATCCGGAGCGTGTAGGGGAACGTCTCGAAGTCGGGCAGCACCGGCAGCAGACCCCGGCGCGCCAGGAAGCCGTGCCCGATCTCGCGGCGTCCCGGGCCGCGCAGCGGGCGCACCTCGCCGACGCTGTACGGGGGGAAGCCGTAGTGCAGCAGGAACCGCTCGTCGCGCAGGCCACCGAGCCCATCGACGCGCTGCGCCTCTTCGGCGGTGCCGAGCGTGCACGTGACCATCGCCTGGGTCTCTCCGCGTGTGAACAGCGCCGAACCGTGCGCGCGGGGCAGCCAGCCCACTTCCCCCCAGATCGGGCGGATGTCAGCGGCACCGCGTCCGTCGAGGCGCGGCTGTCCGGACAGGATCGCATCCCGGACCAGCTCGCTCCGGCACGCCTCGAAGGCCTTGCCGAGGCTCGGGACGAGTTCCGCCTCGGCGTTGGCGAGCAGCTCTTCCCGGACGGCGTGGATCGCGGCGGCCCGCGCCGCCTTCTCGGGCGTGGCGAGGGCAAGGCGCAGCGCCTCGACGGTCGTCGCGGAGAGTTCGGGCAGCGGCGGAGCCTCCTTGACCGGCAGCTTCGGCACGCCCGCACGCGCGCGCAGCGTGTCGATCGCGGACGCGAGTTTGCTGATCCACTGTTGGGCCTGGGACAGGGCCTGTGCGCAGTCGGCTTCCGACACTTCGCGGGCCCCGCCCTCGACCATCACCAGACCGTTCGGCCCGGCGCTGACGACGAACTCGAGTTCGGCCCGGTCACGGCGCGCGAGCGGCGGGAAGGCCGTCAGCACACCGCCGTCGCGGACGATCCGCACCCCGCAGGCGGGCCCGCTCGCCGGTGCAGGGGAGATGTGCACGGCAGCGCAGGCCGCGATCAGCGCGAGCGTGCTGAGGTCGGCGGCAGGGTCGGCTGACAGCACCGAGACCTGGACCTGGACCTCGTCGCGGAATCCCTTCGGGAACAGCGAGCGGATCGAACGGTCGATCAGCCGCGACTGGAGGACCTCGTGGTCGGAGATCCGACCTTCGCGGCGCTGGAACGAACCCGGGATCCGGCCCGCAGCCGCCATCTTCTCGCGGTACTCGACGGTCAGCGGGAAGAAGTCGGTGCCCGCACGCGCGGGCGCCATCACGACCGTCGCGAGGATCACGTTGTCGCCCGAACGGCACAGGACCGCACCGTCGGCCTGGCGTGCGATCCGCCCCGTCTCGAGCGTCAGGGACGTGCCGCCGACCTGGACATCGACCGCGTGGACCTCAGGAGTCGTCATGCGACCCTTGTAGCGCGCGGTGCGTGAGTTGCACCCGTTCGTGGTGGCCGGTCGGCTCGGGCCGGGGACCACGCGGAGGGCGGTGTCGCCCTTCCGGGCGCAGAGCCTGGGACGAGCCCCGTCGACAGGCTGCTGGAGCCCGTCCACGAGCCTCGTCTCGCGCGGTCACTGGAAGCAGGCGGGCGGGCGGCGGAGCCGGCCCAGGTGCCGCGACAGGGCTTGGAAGAGCCGCTTCCGCGCACGCATGATCCGGATCGCGACCGTGCCGGTCGGCAGGCCGAGCAGATCGGCGGCTTCCTGGTAGGGGCGGCCTTCCCGCACGCAGAGGTTGAAGACCGTGCGGTAGCGTTCGGGCAGGTCGTCGACCGCCTCGGCGAAGGCCTGCATGAACTCGCGCTCCTCGAGGTCGCGGTTCTCGCGGATCTCGGGGATCGACTCCAGCATGTCCTGGTCGTCCTCGTCGGCGTGCGACGCGAGGCTGCTGATCGGACGCGGCAGCCGACGGCGCGCGCGCAGGGCCGACAGGGCCTGGTTCCGCGCCACCTCGAACAGCCACGCGCGCAGGTTCGTACCGTGCTGGTAGAGGTGGCTCTTGAGGTAGACCTTCTCGAAGACTTCCTGCGTCACGTCCTGCGCGAGGTGCGCGTCACGGACGAGGCCGCGGACGAAGTGGAGGATGCGACGGCCATAACGCTCCTGCAGGCCCGACAGTCCCGTGTCGGCGTCTCCCTGCTCGATCAGGAGCATGAGGTCGTCGTCCGACAGGCGCGTGGCAGCATGCGTGGGGGCGGGATCTTCCGAGTGCCGACTCGTGTTCATACCCGACACGAGAGCAACGCACGTGCCAAGCTTCGCGAAGCGCCGCCTTGCGACAGAATCGCGGGAAAGGGCCCACGCAGCGCCGTTGCGACCCGGGTCGCGTTCCCGGAGGTGCCGCGTGCCGGAGGCACTCCTGCCTCCGTCGCATACGCAGTTCGAGCCCAAAACACCTGTTCTTGGTGCTCGAAGGGCGATTGCGTCGCAGGCGCTCCGGAGACGAATTCCGCCTCGTGCCTGCACGACGGGACAACGACTCTGCGGTGGCTCACCTTTCGGGCTCGCCGCCCGGGTGGATGCCCACAGCCCTCGACACCGGTCCGTCGCTGTGGGGGCGCGTGCGGGGCGTCCTCGTCCTCGCCGTCAGGCAGGGAAGAGTTCGCGGCCACCGACGAGGCAGGCGTCCAACAGCGCGACGTTGCGCGACGCGAGCGGGTCCCGTTCGCCGTGCGACAGGAACCCGAACCGGAGGCGGCGCAGCGCGAGATAGACCAGCGCCGCGCGGATGCCCCATTCCGCCTTGATCCGGTCCGAGCCGAAACGCGTGCCGAAGTAGCGCGCCAGGAGGCTGCGCTTCCAGTCGAGCCCGCGCGTCGAGTGCAGCCACAGCCACGCGAAGTCGTGGTCCTCGTTGCCGACGCCGATGCGCTCGAAGTCGATCAGGAACGGCGAGCCGTCGGCGTCGACGAGGATGTTCGTCTCCGTGAAGTCACCGTGCACGAGCGTGGGGGGCCGCGCTTCGGTCCAGCGGAGCGCCTCATCGAAGAAGTCCATCACCGCGCGCCACCGGCGCTCTCCGATCACCTGCAGCACCGTCTCGTACATCAACCGGACGCGGTCCAGGTAGCTGATCACGTCCCAGTGGTTGAGAGGGAAGTCGCGGCGCCCCGCGAGGCGATCGAGAGGCAGGCGTCGCAGCCGGGACAGCAGGTCGAAGATCTGGTCTTGCCCGAGGACCTCCTCGGCCGGGCCGACTGCGCCATGGATCCACTCCAACAAGACCCAGCGAGGTGGGTCCTTGGGGTCGATCCACACCGTGCGGGGTGCCGGGATCTCGATCCGCTCGGGATCGACGGAGTCCAGGAAGCGGTAGAACGCCGCCTCGCGCCGGGCGTAGTCCTCGACGCGGACCTCGGGAGGGTAGAAGCGGCTGTCTGCTGGCGGCACGAACAGCTTGAGGACGAAGTCCTTGCCGGTCGGTCCGCGGCAGGGCAGCAGGAGCGACGAGTTGTGGCCGGAGACGGGCCGGAGGCGGATCCCGTCGTGCTCTT
>JBEAPQ010000303.1:0-10124 GCA_041164325.1 Planctomycetota bacterium
CAGCTGCTCGGGAAGCTCGCCGCGCGCCCCGTAGCCCAGGTAGACGATCTTCCCGTCGACGTCGATCGCGCCATCACCGGCGCGCGACGCGAGAACGCCAAAGCCGTCGCCGTACTCCTCGCCGCCTAAGTCCAGGCCCGTGTTGTCCGTGTCGAGATAGGTCTTCTGGACCGGGTAGGCCTGGAAGTAGCTCCGCCCTTCCTCGCCCTTCGGATCCCCCATCGGCTCGAAGCCGAGCTCTTCGAGCCGTGATGCGACGTATTCCGCGGCGGCCACCTGACCAGCCGTTCCCGTGTAGCGCCCGCCGAGCTCGTCCGACGCGAAGTGGAATGCATGGGCACGGAGCCCCTCGATGTCGATCCGCGCCATCGCGGCCGGCGCGCCTTCCGGAAGCGCCGCATCGGCGTCCGCCGCGCGCTGCCCGGGCAGGAGTGCATTGAGGAAGAGGAAGGGAACGAAGGTCGACTGGAGGCTTGGCATCGGAGGATGGTGCGCAGCGCGGCAGCCCGCCGCGGCGCGGGATCGTAGCCGCTCCGGACGGACGACTGTCGGATCGAACTCCCCGGCTCTCCGCCCGGAGCAGGGCCGTGGTTCCCGGTGGCTCGAGCGGGTGATAGAAGAGTCCGTCCGATGCCGCGCGAAGTCCGACGTTCCCACTGCACGGCCGCCGCCTCGCGCCTGCTGGTGGCCGGCCTCGGCTTCCTGCTCGGCTGCAGCAGCATCGGCCCCGTCCGCATCTTCGCGCCGATCTCGGACCACCAGACGACCGAACCCCGCTCACTCGCCGAGCGGGGGTTCGCTCCGCTCGCCACCCCACCCCCGGCCGTCGGCTGGGAGCTGGCCGTGGTCGCCATCCCCGGCGGCCGACGCAGCGCGGCATTCGAACTCCGGGGCACGTTCCGCCAGAACGGCGCGACCAGCGCCACCGACGGTCTCCTCGAGCCGCTCTTCCTCGGCGCCGAGATCGTCGACGACGAGGGGCGACGCTTCCCGTGCGTGCGGGCACGAATTCCGCTCGAGGGCGAAACGGGCAGCGAGCCCTCTGAGCCGGGGCTGACGCGGGAATACGCGTGGGTCTTCGAGGTGTCCGGGAGCTACGACTTCGCGCGCGTCCAGTTCGTCGCGGTCCACTGGGGCTTCCGCCTCGCTGGGCAGCACCGGGAGATCACCAGCCGATTCCGCGTGGCATGACCGAGACTCGATCCGACCCGTTCGATCCCCGACTCCGCAGCACCGTGGCGCTCGCCGCCGTGCTCGGGCTCGCCTTCGCATGCCTCGGGACGCGCGGCAACCCGGAGCCTCCGGAGCCGATCGGGGCCGGAGCCCGCACAGGGCACGAGATCGTCGTCTGCGGCGAGTACTACGACATCGGGTCTCCGGTCGTGCTCTTCTCGGATGCGGGCGGCTACGACGCCTACGCCGAAGTCCCTCGCTTCGAGGCTGCGCCCGTGGGCGACGACGGTCAGCCGATCCGCAAGAAGCGCTACGGCGAGCGTCGCAATCTACCGGCCGCCGTGGAGACCCGCGTTGCTGCGCAGGGGTGGGACCGCGCCGATCTCGCGCAGGTCGTGCGTCAGTTCGTGATCCATTACGACGTCTGCGGCACGTCACGACAGTGCTTCAAGATCCTCCAGGACAAGCGCAACCTGTCCGTCCACTTCATGCTCGACGTGGACGGGACGATCTACCAGACGCTCGACCTGAAGGAGCGTGCGTGGCACGCCGGCACCGCGAACGACTTCTCGATCGGCATCGAAGTCGCGCACATCGGTGCCTACCCGGCGCCCGGCCACCCGGTGATGCGCTCCTGGTACGGCGAAGATGACGACGGGACCTTCGTGACCTTTCCGAAGTGGATGCCCGAGACCGGCATCCGCACGCCCGGCTTCGTGGCCCGACCGGCGCACCAAGAGCTCTTGACCGGCGAGATCCACGGCAAGACCTACTGGATGCACGACTACACCAAAGAGCAGCACGAGGCGCTCGCGCGGCTGACCGGGGCGCTGTCGCGGATCCTTCCCGCGATCCGGCTGGATGTCCCGCGTGACCCGAAGACCGGCGCACCGCGGACCAACGCACTGAGCGGCGACGAGCTGTCGTCCTACGGCGGCGTGCTCGGCCACCTGCACGTGACGACCAACAAGACCGATCCCGGGCCGGCGCTCGACTGGGAAGCTCTGCTCGACCGCGCCCGTCGCTACGCGTCGGACCTGTAGCGGCCCGCCCGCAGGCGGGCCACGGCCTTCAGCCATGGCCGGCCCACGCCGCGAGCCGCGCCTCGGCGAGCCGCACGAAGATGCGAGCCGTGGGCACGATCAGCTCGTCGTCGTAGTCGAAGTCCGGGTGGTGGCATCCCGGCGTCTCGCCTTCCGCACGTCCGGCCCCCATGAAGAAGTAGGCGCCCGGGACAGCGCGCGCGAAGTAGGCGAAGTCCTCGGACGCGGCCAGCGGCAGTCCGGCACCCGAGACGGCGTCGGGGCCGACGATGTCGGCGGCCGCCGCGCGCACCGCCTCGACGCACGACGCGTCGTTGGGGAGCACGGGGAAACCCCGGCCGATCTCGACCTCGGCCTCGACCAGGTGCGCGGCCGCGATGCCCGCCGCCACGTCCCGGATCCGCGCGACGATCCGTTCACCGAGCGCCTCATCCAAAGCGCGCACCGTGCCGAGGAGGACGCCCCGGCCCGGGATGACATTCCGGGTCGTGCCGCACTGGAAACTCGTCACGCTCAGCACAGCACCGCCGTGGTGGCCGATGCCGCGCGCGGCGATCCCGTTGAGGGCCGTCACGAGTTGGGCACCAGCTGTCAGTGGGTCCCGCGTGACCTGGGGCTGGCTCGCGTGGCCACCCCAACCCTTCAGAGTGATCCGGAACGTCGCCTCCTGCGCCATGACCGGGCCCGCCGCCACCCGGACCTCGCCACGTGGGAAGTTCGGCCAGTTGTGATGGCCGTAGACCTCGGCAACCCCCTCGAGGGCGCCCTCCTCGACCATCACACGGGCACCGCCACCGCGCACCCCCTCCTCGGCGGGCTGGAAGAGGAGCCGCACGTTGCCGTGTGGCAGCGAGTCCCGTCGGGTGGCCAACGCAGCGGCCACGCCGAGCATCACCGTGGTGTGCCCGTCATGCCCGCACTTGTGGGCCACACCCTCGTGGACCGAGCGGTAGGGCAGATCGGTGTCCTCGTGGATCGGCAGCGCGTCCATGTCCGCGCGGAGCGCGATCACCGGCCCCGGCGCGCCGGGACGCAGGTCCGCGACGACACCCGTCCCTGCACACGCGCGTGGCACGTAGCCGAGCTCCTCGAGCCACGCGGTGACGATCCCCTGCGTGCGGTGCTCCTCGAAACCGAGCTCCGGATGGCGGTGGAGATCTTGCCGGACGCCACGCAGGCGCGGCAGGAGGTCTTGCAGCAGGCCGATGACCGGATCGGGCATCGACGCATCTTGGCCGAACGTCGGCCCGCGCGCGATGGGGTCGGGCGGTCAGCGGTGCGCGGGCGGAGCCGCCGAGGCCGCCGCGGCGCGGTAGGAGACGAGGCGCTCTTCGTAGCGCGGTCGCGCCTCCTCACCAGCCAGCGCAACGGCCTGCTCCTGCCAGCGCACGGCGTCGTCGAACCGCCCGTTCTCGAAGCATGCCATCGCCAGCGTGTCGAGCCGCCAGTAGGTCTCCCAGCGGAAGGCGGTGGTCATCGCCTCGGCCGCGCGCAGCGCGAGCCCAGGAAACGCCTGCCGATACGGACGTTCCGTGAGGAGCTTCCACGCGAACGCGTTGAGCGCGTCGGGATCGCCGTCCAGGGCGCGGACGTAGGACTCGCCAGCGCGTCGCGCCCCGCGCACATCCCCGATCCGCAGCCGGTGTTCGAACGCGATGCGGTGCAGGATCGTCGCGCCCGGGTCGGCGAGCGCGGCGATCTCGAGGGCGACTCCGAGCACCTCGTCGTAGCGCCCGTCGTGGTTGGTCGCGCGCAGGACGTCCACCAGCGTCCGGCTTGCCTCGGCGCGCCCCTTGACGGACTCGACCCAGGAGAACGCGATCTGCCGAGCCCCGTCTGCATCCCCCGCCGCATCCCGCAACCGGAAGGCGACCGCCTGGACCTCCTCGGAGCGCGGCGCGGCCGCGAACATCGACGCGCCGAGTCCGGCGAGGAACCGATCCCTCAGGAGTTCCGACGAGCAGCCGAGCGCTGCGTTGACGACGCGCGCCAGATGCTCGGGCCGCGCCGCGAGATCTTCCGCAGCCGACCGGAGGACGGCGCGCATGCCCGAGGCAGACGCGGCCGCGCCCACCTGGACGATCCAGTCGTTCACCCGACGACCCGGCTGCAGGCCAGCCAGCAGGTCGAGCACGTGGTAGCGAACCGCGTCATCGAACGGCTCGACCAGGGCCTCGTGGCCCTGGGCGTCGACGAACACCGCGAACGCCTCTTCCGGGGTCATCGCGCTCTGCCGGTCGACCGCGGGATCCGCCGTGCGCATCGGGATTCCTGCGGGAAGCGCCCGGCGATCGGGCTCCACGCCTTCCGGCCAGACCACCTGCAGGGGCAACGGGGCCTCGATCTCCGCGACGATCCGCCGGACTCCTGCCAGAGCGCGACGCTGGGGCCACCGCGCTTCCGGCAGCAGGACGTCGACCCGTGGCCCCGACGGCGCCTGGGCGCGGGGCTCAGCAACCGCTCCCAGAAGAGCGGGGATCAGCCAGAGACTGTTCAGGATGGGTCGCATCGGAGGGGGCGGAACGGCACCCGACTCCTCTTCGTCCCGCGCAACCCGGGCCGCGGAGCACCCGAACCCGGATCGGGACGGCCTGCCGGGAGCGCCCCGTGCCAGCGCCCCTCCCTGCAACTCCGGAGCTTGGATCGGGGCGCAGATTCGGTGAGCCCCTGGCGCTCGCTCCCCGCGGCCCTGCGCACGGGCGACGCGCGCAGGACCTCGCCGACAAGCCTTCCATTCGACTCAAACCACAAGATCTAGCGGTCGATATGGAACGCAGGCACTGCCAACAGTAGCTTCCGCCCCATGCGCGCCTCCGAACACCCGGCCCACCCCCACCGTGTCTACCTCGTCGGATCCCACGCGACCGGCAAGACCACGCTGGCGCGCTGGGTCCGGGACCGTTTCGGCATTCCGATGATCGCGGAGGTCGCGCGCGGCGTCCTGGCCGAGATGGAGGCCAAGCTCGAGTCGCTCCGCACCGACATCGAGCTCGTCAACCGCTACCAGACGCAGGTCTTCCTCCGCCAGATCGAAGCGGAACGACGCGTCGACGGCCCGTTCGTCTCGGACCGTGCGTTCTGCAACCTGGCCTACGCAGCCCACCACTCGACGATCCTCGCCGAGGTGTTCCGCGACGAGAGGCTCCGGACCTACATGGAGTCGGTCCGCAAGGGGATCGTGTTCTTCCTCCGGCCACACCGCGAGCTCGTGGTGGCGGACGGCGTCCGCGCGGGGCTCGAGTGGGAGGAGGTCGTGCGGATCGACGGCATGGTCAAGCTGATGCTCGAGATGTTCGGGGTCCCCTACGTGCCGGTCGAGTCCCTGTCGATGCAGGAGCGCGTCCGCTGCGTGGACCGGGTGCTCACGCTGGCCGGACTCGAACACGTCGAAGCGACCGCCGAGACGCTGGGTGACGTGCGCGCCGAGCGCAACGGCGTGATCCCGCCGCACCGGGCCGGCACCGCCAACTGACGATGAGCCACGTCGAGACGCTCGTCGTCCCGACCCCGGGTCGCGGGCTGCACGAGATCACGCCGCTCATCCAGCGCTGCGTCACCCGCCATCTCACCGGCGACGGGCTCTGCACGGTGCTCGTCCGCCACACCTCGGCCAGTCTCCTGATCCAGGAGAATGCCGATCCGTCCGCCGCACGGGACCTCGAGGCGTTCTTCGCGCGGATCGCTGCCGAACACGACTCGCTCTGGACACACACCGCCGAGGGCCCCGACGACATGCCGTCCCACGTGCGAGCCGCGCTCACGGCCACGAGCGTGTCGATTCCGGTGCTGGACGGACGCCTCGGCCTCGGCACGTGGCAGGGCCTCTTCCTGTTCGAGCACAGGCGCCGCCCCCACCGTCGCGAGCTCCTGGTGCACGTGGGTTCGTGAGCCCGAAGACGCCCGGTCCTCGACCTCAACGGTTGATCAGGAACGTCGCAACTTCGCCCAGGAACACGCGGACGGCGCGATCGACCTCCGGCGGGAACTGGACCTCGTCGAGTGCCGCATCCATGCGCGCCACCCATCGGTCCCGCGCCCGGACGTCGACCGCGAAGCGCGCGTGACGCATCCGCAGTCGGGGGTGGCCGCGCACGCTCGTGTAGCGCGCAGGACCGCCGAATCGTTCGACGAGGAATTCCCGCAGACGCTCTTCGGCGCCGACCAGGTCATCGGGCGGATACATGGGGCCGAGCACATCGTCGTTCGCGATGTCCCGGTAGAAAACGGCCACGAGCGCGCGGATCGCGTCCTCACCCACCGCGTCCACGACGAAGCCAACGGGGTCCTGCGGAGCTTCCACGCGGCCACTGAAGCCGCTGGTTGCGAGGGACGCAACGCCGCCCGACGATCCGCGACGATGACCGCGCCCCGCCCTTGGCACCTGTTGGCACCCGGACAGACTCCGCCGCGAGGAGCCGTCACGTTTCCGCTGATCCGTCGCGGGGTCGACCACGGCACGGTGGTGCTCGGCGTCGTCGAGCCGACGCCTCCGGCCGATCCGGACGCGGCCTTCGATCGCGACGAGCCGGTGCTGATCCCGGGCGTCCTCGGTGATGCCCTCGAGGACGTGGACGAACAGGTGGCCGCGACGTGGGTGGCGTTCGACGCGTTCCGCGCGGGAGCACGGCTTCTCGACGACGTGGCATCCCGGCTCGAGGACGCCGCACCGTTCGTCTACGCCGGCAGCAGCTTCGACCTCGAGGAACTGCGCGAGATCGAGAAGGTCTTCGTCGATGTGCCGGCCGCCGACACGTCCCACGGCCGCCGCATCCGCGATCTCTGGGCCAAGCTCTCGTGGATCGCCGACGACGAGTCGGACACGTCGATGCGCATCCGCATGTCGTTCGGACACGAGGCCACTCGCGACTGGCTCGAGCAGGACGTCCGCGCCGCCTGGGTCGACCAGCTCACCGCTCGCGTCTTTCCCGAGTCACGCATCGTCACCGGCAACGACGTCGTCCATTCGTTCCTGTCCGGGGTGCTCGCCGCGCCCCATCGGCTGGGCGAGTGCATCGTCTACAGCAACGCGCCGGGCGGAGGTGCCGTGTTCCACCACGACGCCGATCCCGGCCAGCGAGGCGTCGCGTTCGCCCAGCTGCTCGGCGCCACGATCTGGCTCGCATGCCCGCGGACGGAGCTGGCACTCCATGCGGCGGACGTCGCGCGCGGACTCGGAGCACCCGCGAAGTTCCAGGACCCCGACGCACTCGCGGCATGCTTCGATGCGGACGATGACCCCGCGCTGCACGAACTGCTCAACGCCACACCCCGGCTGACCCAGCGCCTCGCGGAGCACGGATGGCTCTACGTGCTGATGCCGGGTGACGTGCTGCTGCTTCCGTCCCACGACCCGGAGCACTGCGCGTGGCACGCCGTCTTCGGCGTCGGGGATGCGCCGAGCCTCGGGCTCAGCTTCGGAATCTTCGATGCCATTCCGGACTTGCCCGGGCATCCCACGCCGGGCGTCGCCGCCAACTGATCGACAGCGACCGGCGCGCCCGAGAGGGGGAGCGCCCCGTTCGTCACGCGCGACGAGGGCGCACGAACACGGTCTCGAGCGCGACCGCGCGCCCGTGACGGGCACCGACGACGAAGGCAGCCAGGTCCCCATCACCGAGCGAGTCGACCGCGACGTGAGCCCGGATCGAGCGCCCGCCGCGAACCCCGAGGCGGGGCCCACGGACCTGACACCACGCGACCTCGGCGGCTTCGCGGGTGGGACGGACCTCCAGACAGACCGACCCGTCGGGCTCGAGGACGCGGTTGGTCTTCGCATCCAGCACGAGCGAGCCATCCGACGGCGAAGCGTCGATCGCCCCCGTGGCTCCGTCGTAGTGCACGTGGCTCTCCCGGGCGAAGTCCACCTGGAAGTCCATGGCCCCATCGGCCAAGCGGAACGGACCACGCTGCCGACGGAGTCGGACGGAGCCGAAGATCGCGTTGCAGGCCAACGAACCGATCGGTCGCTCGATGCTCGAGTCACCCAGACCGAAGTCCGACGTGTCGTGCCGGTAGATCACGATCTCCGTGGTGCGGTCGGTGGCCCGGACACGCTCGATCCGGAGCTCGCCCGTGGAGGCCTCGTAGGACCAGTCCATCGTGCCAGCGCCGCGGAGTTGGACCGTGAAGCAGCGATCCCCATCGTCGAACGTCGTGGTCCCCGCGTAGCCCCGCTCACGGTGGTCCCCGTCGATCCGCCGCAGCGCAGCGTTCCGCGGGACGGGGTTCGCGACCCGACTCCGTCGGATCTTCCAGGCGTCGTTGGCTTTCATCGTGGTCGTTCCTCCGGGCCGGAACGGCCGACGGGATCGAGTCCATCGGCACATCCGGGGGCTGGACTGGAGAGCTCCTGGGACGCGGCCTCCTCATGCCGCGCCCCGCGTCGCGTGCCGCGTCCGAGCGGCACGTACTTCCTGACTCCGAGGTCTCGACGTTGCCCCGTCTCCCCGCACGCGAGAACGACTCCACGTCGCCCCGACGAGAAGTCGAAGAGGCCTGAACACCCTGGCGATGCGGTCGAACGCGTGGACAATGCCGCGCCCCGCAACGCCGTCGAGACCATGGACCCGAAGAGCAGAAACATCGTCTTCCACCGAGGGACGGTGACCCGGGAGGATCGAGAGCAGCGCCTCGGACAGAGAGGCTGCGTGCTCTGGTTCACCGGGCTGTCCGGCTCGGGCAAGTCCACGATCGCGCACGCGGTCGAATTGCGGCTGTTCCGGCTGGGCCATCTCTGCCAGGTCCTCGACGGGGACAACATCCGTCACGGTCTGTGCCGCGACCTGGGCTTCGACGCCGCCGACCGGACCGAGAACATCCGCCGCATCGCCGAGGTCGCGAAGCTGGCTACGGAAGCCGGACTGATCGTGTCGACAGCGTTCATCTCGCCCTTCCGCGAGGATCGCGACCACGCTCGGACGGTGATCGGCAGCGAACGGTTCCTGGAAGTGTTCCTGGACGTGCCGATCGACGAGTGCGAGCGCCGGGACCCCAAGGGCCTCTACGCCAAGGTCCGCAAGGGAGAGATTCCCGAATTCACCGGCATCAGCTCGCCCTACGAGGCGCCGCTGGCACCCGAACTGACCATTCCGACGGCGGGCATGACCATCGAACAGAGCGTCGACGCGGTCGTGGCGTACCTCGCAGCCAAGGGGTTCCTGCGCGGCCCCGGTGACGAGAACGAACAATGATCCAGAAGCACCACCTCAGCCACCTCGAGGAGCTCGAGCACGAGAGCATCCAGATCATCCGGGAGGTCGCTGCCGAGTTCCGCAACCCCGTGATGCTGTTCTCGATCGGCAAGGACTCGCTGTGCATGCTCCGGCTCGCACAGAAGGCCTTCCATCCGGCTCCGATCCCGTTCCCGCTGCTCCACGTCAACACGACGTGGAAGTTCCGGGAGATGATCGAGTTCCGCGACAACCTCGCGCGCGAGATCGGCGCCGACCTGCGGGAACAGATCAACCATGAGGGGCGTGCAGCGAACATCAACCCGTTCGACCACGGGTCGCAGCGCTACACGCAGATCATGAAGACCGATGCGCTGAAGGCCGCACTCACCGCAGGCGGCTACGACGCAGCCTTCGGAGGAGCGCGGCGCGACGAAGAGAAGAGCCGCGCGAAGGAACGGGTCTTCTCGTTCCGTGATCGCAACCACGGCTGGGACCCCAAGAACCAGCGCCCCGAACTCTGGAACCTCTACAACACGCGGATCGCGAAGAACGAGTCGATCCGCGTGTTCCCGCTGTCCAACTGGACCGAGCTCGACGTCTGGCTCTACATCCACTACGAGCAGATCCCGATGGTCCCGCTCTACTTCGCGAAGGAGCGCCCCATCGTGCGCCGCAACGGCGCACTGATCATGGTGGACGACGACCGCATTCCGCTCGAGCCGGGTGAGACCCCCGA
>JBEAPQ010000304.1:0-3461 GCA_041164325.1 Planctomycetota bacterium
ATCTTGAATCTATGTCTTTCGATACGCTCGGCCTCTCGGCCGAACTCCTGCGCGCGGTGCAGGAACAGGGCTATACCCAGCCCACCCCGATCCAGGTCCGCGGCATCCCCGCGGTACTCGCGGGCCGCGACCTGCTGGCTGCGGCCCAGACGGGCACCGGCAAGACGGCGGCCTTCGCGCTGCCGCTGCTGCAGAAGATGGCCGACGAGCACCCGAACCCGCGCGGCTCGCGTGCACCGAGGACGCTGGTACTGGTTCCGACCCGCGAGCTTGCCGCGCAGGTCGGAGAATCCTTCCAGTTCTACGGCCGTCACCTGCAGCAGCGCACGATGCTGATCTTCGGCGGCGTGAGCCCGAGGCCGCAGGTGGACGCGCTGCGCCAGGGCGTCGACATCGTCGTCGCCACGCCCGGACGCCTGCTCGACCACGCCAACGAACGCGCGATCGACCTGACGAAGATCCGCTGCCTGGTGCTGGACGAGGCGGACCGGATGCTCGACATGGGCTTCATCCGCGACGTCGAGAAGGTGATCGCACGGCTGCACGAGGACCGCCAGTCGGTGCTGTTCTCGGCGACGATGCCGCCCGAGATCGTCGCGCTGACCAAGCGCATCCTGCACCAGCCGGTGCGTGTGGAGGTCACTCCGCCGGCGAAGACCGCGGACCGCATCGAGCAGTCGGTCTACTTCGTCGAGAAGGCCGACAAGCGGCACCTGCTCGCCGAACTCCTGTCGGACGGACGGATGGTGCGGACGCTGGTGTTCACGCGGACCAAGCACGGCGCGGACCGCGTCGCCCGACACCTGACCAAGGGCGGCATCCAGGCCGCAGCGATCCACGGCAACAAGTCGCAGAACGCGCGGGAACGAGCGCTCGACGGCTTCAAGAACGGCAAGATCCCGGTCCTCGTCGCCACCGACCTCGCCGCACGCGGCATCGACGTCGACGACGTGACGCACGTCGTCAACTTCGACCTGCCCAACGTCCCGGAGACCTACGTCCACCGCATCGGCCGCACCGCGCGCGCCGGGCGCGAGGGCATCGCGATGTCGTTCTGCGACGTCGACGAGCGCCCGCTGCTGCGTGACATCGAGAAGCTCATCCGCCGGACGGTCCCGGTGGTTCCCGAGCATCCGTACCGATCCAACGTCCCGGTCGCCGCCCCTCCCGCCGCCAAGCCGGCCCAGGGGAACAAGAACGGCGGGGGCGCGCGCCGCGGACCTCGCCGCAACAAGGGCCGGCGTCGCTGAGGCATCCGGGCCGAGTCCGACCGGCCCGAGCGGCACGCGGCACGCGAGGCAGTCACGCCAAGTCCTGGACGACGAGGCTGCCTCGGGCGGGGACCGACGTATGATCCCCGCCCATGGGTCGCCAGTGGCTGCAGAAGAACAAGGAGATCAACGCCAACAAGCGGGCGAAGATCACCACCAAGCTCGTCCGTGAGATCACCGTCGCCGCCAAGATGGGCACGCCCGAGCCGGAGATGAATCCGCGGCTCGCCGTCGCCATCGAGGCTGCACGCAAGCAGTCGGTCTCGAATGACGTCATCCAGCGCGCGATCAAGAAGGCCACGGGCAGCGGCGCCGACGCAGGCGACCTGGAGCATGTGACCTATGAGGGCATGGCCCCCCACAAGGTCCCCGTCATCGTCGAGTGCATGACCGACAACCGGAACCGGACCGCGCCCGACATCCGCGCGCTGTTCAAGAAGGGACAGTTCGGCAGCAAGGTCGGGTTCTTCTTCGAACACCTCGGGATCGTCGAGGCGACGCACCCGGAGGCCGGCCTGGATCCCGAGGACGCTGCGATCGAAGCCGGGGCCCAGAGCTGCGAAGAGTTGGAGAACGTGCCCGAGGGCCAGTCCGGCGCACGCTTCCTCACGGAGATCGCAGACCTCGATGTCGTGACCCAGGCTCTCCGCGAAGCCGGCTGGATCGTCACGACCTCCGAGATCGGCTATGTGCCCAAGGACCCGGTCGCCCTGGGCGAGGCCGAGCTGACCGAGGTCGAGGACTTCCTGGACCGCATCGACGACCACGACGACACGCACCGCATCTACGCCGCCTACCGCCCCGCGTGACCGCGGGAGGGTGATGGCTCCGGCCGCCGCGGAGAGCACGTGACGACACTTCGTGACTCACGGTCACTGGGCCGCGAGTTCTTCGAAGTCGGTGCTGGGCATCGCGGCGCCGAACAGCCAACCCTGCGCGTGGTGACACGCAAGGGAGCGAAGCACGGCCAGCTGGGCCTCGCTCTCCACGCCTTCGGCAGTGACTTCGAGCCCGAGTCCGCGTGCCATCTGCACCATCGCACGCACCATGACCACGTCACGCTGGGGTTCGGTGAGTCGGCTCACGAAGCTGCGATCGATCTTCAGCCCGCGGAACGGGAAGCCGGCGAGGCAGCTCAGCGACGCGTAGCCGGTCCCGAAGTCGTCCAGCACGACCGACACGCCCGCCTCGACGAGCTCGTCGAGGTTGCGCAGGGTCGCCCCTTCGTCCGAGAGGATCGAGGTCTCCGTCATCTCGATCGCAATCGCATGGGGCGCGATCCCGCTGGCCCGCAGGTTCTCGCAGAACCGTCGCGCGAAACCGTCGGTCGCCAGCTCGATGCCCGACTTGTTGATGTGGAAGCAGAACTCCGGACGCAGCCGGTGGATCCCGACGATGCGTGCCAACGCGCGTCGCTCGAGGAGATCGCCGAGTCGGCGGATCAGTCCCGACTGCTCGGCCAGCAGCACGAACTGGTCAGGCGGAACCCGACCGAGCACCGGATCGTTCCAGCGCGCGAGGAGCTCAGCGCCGACGAGACGGCCGTCGTCGACACGGTGGATCGGCTGGAAGTAGGTATCGATCCGCCCGTCGTCGAGCTCGATGGCTTCCGACAACGCAGCGGTCAGCCGAATGCGGTCCCGGAGCCGCTCGGCGACGTCCTCGTCGAACACCGCGATCTCACCGCGATGCGTGCGCTTGACCTCGTACATCGCCAGGTCGGCGTCACGCAGCGCACTGGCCGCGTCCTTGCCGTGAGCGATCGCGACACCCACGCTGGCACGGATCTGGAGTCCCTTGACGGCTTCCCGCGCGAACGGGCGCGCGATCGAGACCTGGAGGCGGTGCGCCAGCTCCATCACGCCGGCCGGACGGCTCGCGACCACGAACTCGTCACCGCCGATGCGTGAGCACACCGCGCCCTGGCCCGCCTCGAACCCGATCCGCTCCCCGACCTCTCCGAGCATCACGTCGCCCGCCGAGTGGCCGAGGGAGTCGTTGATGCTGCCGAAGTTGTCCAGGTCGAGATAGATCAGGGCCATCGGCCCGATGTCGAGGGCAGCCTGGAGCTCGTTGAGGAACCCGCGCCGGTTGAGCAGGCCGGACAGTGGGTCGGTCTTCGCGAGCGCGTCCCGCTCTTGCTCGAGGCGCGCACGCGCGAGACGGGCCCCGGCCATCGAGGCGAGCGTC
>JBEAPQ010000305.1:0-13864 GCA_041164325.1 Planctomycetota bacterium
GTAGACCTCCGGCTGGGACAGCGGCGTCCCGTCCTCGTCCCGCGCGACGAACTCCGCCGCACCGAGGATGCGCGCCACGTCGCGCGTCATGCCGGACACGCCCTCGGACGTCGCCCCGGAGCGCAGCAGGATCGCGTTGCGGTCGCTGCCGGTCCCGGCGAGCGCCTCCTCGAATCCCTGGGCGAGCGCCAGCACGAGGACCAGGACCGCGACCGAGAAGGCGATCGCCGTGACGGTCAGCGCGGTCGCACCCTTGCGGATGAACGCGCTCTTGACGTTGTAGGTCCAGGGCACGGCCATCGGATCAACCGCTCCTCAGCGCGCGGACGATGGTCAGCCGGGATGCGACCACGGCGGGTGCCAAGCCAGCCACCAGGGCGAGAACCGCTCCGATGATCGCCGCCTCGACGAGCGTCGCGTCCGTCACCAGGAACTCGGGGAAGATCACCGTCGCCAGCCGCAGCGGCTGGCCGTGCCAGAGCAGCCGGGCGAGCCCGGCACCGGCGAGCGCCCCACCACCGCAGACGACGAGCGCTTCGAGCAGGAACAGGCCGCGCACGGTGCTCGCCCGGAAGCCGAGGGTCTTGAGGACACCGACTTCCCGGACGCGCTCCCGAACGCTGAGCAGCATCGTGTTCAGCGAGATCACGAACGTCGCGAAGACCACCGCGTAGCCGATGAAGCCGAACAGCAGCCCGATGTTCCCCCACATCTGCAGGAACTGCGCCGAGAACGCGGCCTCGAGCTGGGTCAACGTCCGGTTGCTCGAGTTGCGGAACAGCGCGTCGATCGCGGTCGAAGCGGCCGCTGCGTCCGCCGACGGGTCGAGGTCGATCGTGAACGTCCCGCAGACGTCCGCCCGGCCGGACCCCTCGTTGAGGTACGGCCAGTGGAAGAACATCGTCTCCTCGTCGTAGGTCGGATTGTCGCTGCCGTAGATCGCGACGATCGTGAACCGCCACGTGCCAGGGTAGATCGTCCCTTCCAGCACCAGCGGGTCCCCGACCTCGAAGCCGTAGCGATCGGCGAGGCCGCGGCCCACGATGCAGCCCGCGCGTTCGGTCTCGAAGCGATCCCACTCCGCGGACGTCAACAGGTAGTCCTGCCCCCCCGGCGCCTCGTCCCCGTACTGGGCTCGGAACGTCGGCACGTCGACCGCGAAGCGCGCGAAGAACTCCTTCGGATCGCGGAACACGCCGTCGAACCACGTCCAGTGGCCGACGCTGCGCACGCCCGGCACGCGCGCCGTCCGCACCCGCTCGACCCCGGACACCGGCAGGCTCTGGAACAGGCTGACCGCCGAACTGGTGATCAGCCGGTTGCCGCTGGAGCCGCTGACCAGCGTGTCGAGGCTCGTCAGCACGGTCTGCAGCGAGCAGTAGAGGAACAGCGCCAGCGCGACGCTGCCCGCGGTCAGTCCGAAGCGCAGGGGCTGCGCGCGGACGTGGGCCCAGACGAGCCTGAGCATCAGATTCCGCCCGCGACCACGCGGCCGCCCTCCAGGTGGACGATGCGCTCGGCGCGGTCCGCCGCGTCCCGGGCGTGGGTCACCATGATGATCGTCTTGCCGAGGCCGCGGTGCAGCTGATCGAGGAGGTCGAGGATCGCGACGCTCGACTGCGGGTCGAGGTCGCCGGTCGGTTCGTCGGCCAGCAGGAAGGCTGGATCGGTGACCAGGGCCCGCGCGATCGCGACGCGCTGTTCCTGACCGCCGGAGAGTTCCTTCGGGTAGTGGTCGACACGGTCCGCGAGCCCGACGAGTTCGAGCGCGAGCAGGGCCCGGCGCCGACGCTCCTTCCGCGACAGGCCGAACAGCAGCAGCGGCAGCTCGACGTTCTCGACGGCCTTGAGCACCGGGAGCAGGTTGTAGGCCTGGAAGATGAAGCCCACGGCACGCGCGCGCCACGACGCCAGCTCGTCGTCCCCGAAGGTCGTGATGTCCTCGCCTGCGACGAGGATCGACCCGGTGTCGGGGCGATCGAGCGCGCCCAGGAGATTCAGGAGCGTTGTCTTGCCCGAGCCCGACGGCCCCATCAGCGCGACGTACTCCCCCTGGCCGATCTCGGTCGACAGGCGGTCGAGGACACGGACTTCCTCGTCTCCCCGCGCGAACGTCTTCGCGACTTCGCGAACCTCGATCAGCGGCGTTCTGGACATGGGCCTCCCCGCAACGTTCACGAGTCGGCGACGTCGACCTCGGCACCATCACCGAGGTCGGAGGGCGGCGCGAGGCAGACGCGTTGGCCGGCGGTGAGGCCGGACAGCACGGCGCGGCGGCCGTCGCGGGCCTCGCCGAACGCCGCGGACACAGCCCGGACCCGTCCGGCGTCTTCGACGAAGACGCGGACTTCGCCCGACGCCTCGGCGGCGGCGACGCCCTCGGGGACGGTCAGCTCGTCCGGCGTCAATGGATCGGTGCCCGTCTCGTAGAACGTGACCCGCGCCCCCATCTCGGGGCGGGCGTGCGCCGGGACACCGGCGAACTCGACGTAGACCTGGACCGTCGCGCGGGTGCGGTCGGCGGTCGGACGCAGCAGCCGCACGCGGGCCGCGAGACGCTGGTCGGCATAGGCATCGAGGACGACGCGGCACGGCGTCCCCTCGGCGACGCGCGCGATGTCGCGCTCGTAGACGTCGACCTCGATCTCCAGCGTCGCGAAGTCGGCCAGCGTGACGACAGCGGTCTTGCTGCCCGATGCTCCGGTGTTCGCCGGCGACACGACCTCGCCCGGCTCGGCCTCGCGCCGGAGCACCATGCCGGCGAAGGGCGCGCGGATGAACGCGTTCTCACGCGTCGCCACCGCACGGGTCAGCACGGCTTCCGCCGCCGCGACTTCCTGCCGGACGAGATCGACCTGGGCCTTCTGGACGTCGACCGCCGCCCGGCTCCGCGCCAGATCGACGCGCGCCGTCTCCAGGGTCGCGCGCGCCACGACGACGCGGGCGTCGGCGACATCCCGCGCCTCCCGCGCACGGTCGAGGTCGGCCGGGCTCTGGATCTGCCGCTGCACGAGCTCCTCGGCGCGGGCGTAGGCCGACCGACGCTCGGCGGACGTGGCCTCGGCTTCGACGACCGCGGCCTCGCGTTCTCCGATCGCCGCCTCGGCGGTCCGGAGCGCCGCCTCGACCTGCACGAGACCGGCTTCGGCCGCGGGCACAGCGAGGCGCGCGCGTGCCAGCATCGCCTCGGCCTCGGTTACCGCGGCGGCCTGCTCGTCGTGCTCGACCACCGCGAGGAGCTGCCCCGCGTCGACGCGGTCGCCTTCCTCCACGAGGACTTCGTCGAGACGACCCTGCGTCTTGCTCGCCAGGGAAGCGCGGGTCCGGGCGACGACGTAGCCGTTGGCCGTCGTGATCTCCCGGCCAGCGATGGGCGACGTGCGGAGCACGGTGGCCACGACGACACGCGGCTTCTGGGTCACGGCGCCGTAGCCGACCGAGCCCCCGACGAGGATCGCGACCAACAGCAGGAACCGGAGCCAGCCGGGCAGCCGGCGCTTGCGGGCGAGACCGAGCCGGGCCCGATCGATCTGGAGCGCGTCCAGCGTGCGGTTGCCCGCCGGCGCGGCGGTCTCGGAGTCGGCCATGGGGCGGATCTTCGCGAGACCGTCGCCATGGACGCAAGAAGCCCGGCGGAATCCCCCGGCTCAGATCGACGGCGCACGCGGTCCCGATCCGCTCTGCTCCCGTGCGACCCGGCGACGCACCTGGATCGGATACCACCACATCCAGAGCCCGCTGCCGATCAGCAGCACGAACGCGCACGCGACCGGCAGGAAGAAGCCGAGCTTGGCCCCCTCGCCGCCGAAGTACGAACCGTCGTGGAGGGCCTCGATCAGGTCGGTCCGTCGCACCGCAATCTGGAGGATCCGGCCGGTCGCGAGGTCGAGCTGGACCTCACGTCCGTCGGCGAGCTGGGCCTTCACGAGCCCCTTCCCGGGCCGCACGTCGAGCCGGTCGACCGACTCCCAGCCGACCACCCCGAGCTCAGGCTCGGCGGTGAGACTCGCGAGAAGGACGTCGAGCCCGGCCGGATTCGCGGCCACGGTGCCCCGCTGTTCGGGCGGCTGCACGAACCCCCACTGCTTCTTCACGAGCAGCAGGATCCCGGTGACCGTGACCAGGAGCAGCGGGGCCGCGATCCAGAACCCGATCTGGGCGTGGAGCCGTCGGTTGAGGCGGTAGGGCTTCATCGACTCGAGGGCGGGCGCGCCCGAGGTCGGCAACCTAGCCCACACGCCGCGGCAGATCGACTCGGTGCCGACACCGCCGGAACCCCCGACGCGGACACTCCCCCGCCGCTCGCCCGAGAAAAAACCTGCGTCTGGCCCCTGATCAGGAGGCTCGACCTCTGCTTGAATGTCCGGTTCGCCCAAAACCGGGGCCACCCCCCGGAGGAGCAGCGTCCGTTGAGCAAGACGAACAGCGAGTTGCGGTCGTGGACCGTGCGCGACAGCGCAGAGCTCTACCAGGTCCAGAACTGGGGAGGGGACTACTTCTCCGTCCGCGAGGACGGCCAGGTCGTCGTTCACCCCGACGGGAGCGGCGGGGCCCAGGTCGGGCTCCTCGATCTCGTCCGCGACCTCGAGAAGCGCGGCTACGAGATGCCGATGCTGCTCCGGTTCTCGGACATCCTCCGCAACCGGGTCCAGACCCTGTCGAAGAGCTTCGGCCAGGCGATCTCGGCGTACGACTATCGGGGGGTCTACCGACCCGTCTACCCGATCAAGGTCAACCAGCAGCGCGACGTCGTCGAGGAGCTGGTCGAGTACGGCCGTGAGTCGCGCCTGGGGCTGGAAGCCGGCAGCAAGCCCGAAGTCCTGGTCGCGCTCGCGCACATGGACAACCCGGACGGGCTGATCGTCTGCAACGGCTACAAGGACATCGGCTACGTCGAGACCGTGATGCTCGCCCAGAAGCTCGGGCGGCACGCGATCATCGTCATCGACCGATTCGACGAGCTGGAGACGGTCATCAAGGTCAGCCGTCGGCTGGAGATGCGCCCGCACATCGGCGTGCGCGCACGCCTCGCCGCACGCGGGGCCGGCAAGTGGGTCGAGTCGACCGGCGACCGCTCCAAGTTCGGCCTGACGACCGCCGAACTGGTCGGCGTCGTCGACCGCCTGAAGGAAGAAGGGCTGCTCGACTGCCTCGAGCTCCTGCACTTCCACATCGGCAGCCAGATCACCGCGATCCGCGCGATCAAGGACGCGCTCCGTGAGGCCAGCCGCATCTTCGTCGAGCTCCACCAGCTCGGGGCCGGCATGTCGCTGATCGACATCGGCGGCGGCCTCGCCGTCGACTACGACGGCTCGAAGACCAACTGGCACTCGTCGACCGACTACACGCTCCAGGAGTACGCGAACGACGTCGTGTCGGCGATCCAGGAGGCATGCGACCTCAAGGGCATCCCCCACCCCGACATCGTCAGCGAGTCGGGGCGCGCGCTCGTCGCACACCACGCGCTGCTGGTCTTCGACGTCCTCGGGCAGGCCTCACTGCCGATCGAGGCGCCGGTCGCATCCCTGGCCGACCACGAGAGCCCGGTCGTCCGGTCGCTCTACGAGGCCTGGAAGTCGCTCTCCAAGAAGAACTACCAGGAGTGCTACCACGACGCGCTCCAGAACAAGGAGGAGGCGATCAGCCTCTTCAACCTCGGCTACCTCGACCTCCGCGGGCGCGCGGCGGCCGAGCAGCTGTTCTGGCTCGTCTGCATGAAGGTCCGCCGGATCGTCCGCGAGCTGGACTACGCGCCGGAGGAGTTCGAGGGCCTCGAGCGGGTGCTCGCGGACACCTACTACTGCAACTTCTCGGTGTTCCAGTCGATGCCGGACCACTGGGCGGTCAAGCAGCTGTTCCCGATCATGCCGATCCACCGGCTGCTCGAGGAACCACGCCGCCGTGCCGTGCTCTGTGACCTGACCTGCGACAGCGACGGCAAGGTCGACGAGTTCATCGACCTGCACGACACCAAGCGCGTGCTCGAGCTCCACGAACACAAGGCGGGCGAGCCCTACTACGTCGGCGTGTTCCTCGTCGGCGCCTATCAGGAGATCCTGGGCGACCTCCACAACCTGTTCGGCGACACCCACGCGATCCACGTCTCGCTCAACGGCGACCTCGGCAGCTACGAGATCGAGCGCGTCGTCGACGGCGACTCGATCAACGAGGTCCTCGGCTACGTCCAGTACGGCCGCGAAGAGCTGATGCGCCGCGTGCGGCGTGCTGGTGAGATCGCGGTCCGCAACAAGCAGCTCAAGCTCGAGGAGCTCGCGCTGCTCATCCGGCGCTACGACGAGGCGCTGTCGGGCTACACCTACCTGTCGCGCGACGACGTTCCGGAGAACGAGCCGCGGCCGTCGAAGGCCGGCGCCGACGCGATGGTGCGCACGCAGGCCACCGAGGCTGCGGCCGACGCCTCCGAAGTGCAGATCTCCTGACCCGACGGGCGCTGCGGAACCTCGTTTCCGCTGCGCCCGGAGTCGGCGAAGCGAGCTCCCGCGCGGCGCGGCGTCTCCGACCGCTACAGGTCCGGGTCGATCAGGACCGGCATCGAGATCCTGCGCGGCGGTGCCGTGGGGTTTGCCACGCGGTGTCTCAGCAGTTTGCCGATCTCCTCACCCTGCCGTTCGGGTGTGTCAGCAGGGCGAGCCACCAGGAACCCCGGCGACGCGTCGGTCCCGCGGTCATCGGCCACGCCGACGCGGTCACAGCGGCCGAGGGTCGCGAGACTGCGGGCCGCCGCGCGCGCCAGCAGCACGCTCCGGCACACGATCGCCGTCGGGCTGTCGGCGGCGCCGGTCAGCCGCACGTGCTCCTCGATCAGCGCCGCCACCGCCACGTCGTCCGGCGGACAGTGCCTGATCCGCAGCATCGTTCCGGGGCGCGCGTCGACCGCGCGCCCGATCCCGTCGACGAACATCTCATCCCCCGGCAGCACGCGCTCGTTCATCAGAACGAGCAGCCGCTTGGCGTCGTCACCCAGCGTGCGAACCGCGAGCTGGTGCCCGGCGCTCTCCTGGTCCCAGTCGATCATGTCGAGCCGCGTGACCGAGGGGCGCAGCGTTCCGAACACGACGGTCGGCAATGCGCGCTCCTCGGCGAGGCGCTGCGCTGCGAGCGACGAGCGCGCCAGGACGACGCCGACGGGCTCCGAAGCCCGACCCAACTGGTTCAGGAGCTCGCCGAGCGCCTCGGCGTCGCTGTTGGTCCGCGTGGCGTAGAAGGAGATCTCGCAGCCGGGCAGCGCCCGCTGGAGCCCGACGATCACACCGTCCTGGAACAGTCCTTCCCGGACGACGTCCGACTCGGGCGCGAAGACAGCGACGAGCGTCAGCGCGCCTGCCTTGGGCCGCTCCGGGTCCGCAACCACAGGCCCGGTCCGCTGCCGCCGCTCGATGACCCCTCGTTGCGCCAGGATCTGCAGCGCCCGGTTCGCGAGCGCCATGCTGACCCGATACTCCCGCGCCGCTTCGACCGTCGTCAGGAAGCGCTCCCCCGGCTCCAGCCCCCGCGTCGCGATCTCTCCCTGCAGGGCGTCCGCGAGCTGGACCACGCGCGGTGGCGCTGCGGCGAGGGCTTTGCGGGAGGCCATGGAGAGGAGCGAACGTGAAGGCAGGAGCGGCGGAGTCTACACGACCGCCAGAGACCTCCCAGGACGGCGATCACGCATCGCGCGAGGATTCCGACTGGCCCAGGATCTCCGAGCCATCCCGCTGCAGGAGTTCATCCAGCATCGGCGGCGCGAAGCGGCGCTGCACGGTGATCGCGTAGAAGTCCTCGAACAGGTCCGGGACGACCGCGTGCTCGACGAGTCGGCCCGTGCGGAGCTCGTCCTGCACGACGACACTCGGCACCAGGGCCACACCCTTCGAGTCGCGCGCGATCAGGCGGAGCAGCGCCATGTCGTCGACCTCGGCGAGCACCCTCGGTCGAAGCCCGATCCTCCGACACATCACGTCGAAACCTGCGCGCACGTCACTGTCCGGCCCGGGCAGGATCAGCAGCGTGTCCGCCAGATCCTCGGGGAAGCGGAACGGCTTCCGCCCCCTCCGGCGGTGGCCGACGAGGCTGACCGGCTGCCGCGCAATGCGACGGCAGCGCCAGGGATCGTCCGCGGTCGCGACGATGCGACGGTTGGACAGGATCAGGTCGAGATTGTGGACACGCAGGCGAGCGAGCAGCTCGGAAAGACTCGCCGACTGCAGCACGAGGTCGACGTCGGTGCGGGCGAGCAGCGGCCGGAAGAAGTTCTCCTGGAAGTTGCGTGAGAGCGTGGCCACGGCACCGATCCGCAGCGTGATACGGATGCCGACGGCCTCCTCACGAAGCACGGCAACCATCTCGTCCCCCGTCGTGAAGATCCTCTCGGCGAACGAGAGCGCGACCTGACCAGCTTCCGTCAGCCGCATCGCACGCGGCGCGCGCACGAACAGGGCCTGCCCGAGGCTCGACTCGAGCTGCCGGATCTGCGTCGACAGCGCGGACTGCGACACGTGCAGGCGCTCCGCGGCGCGCGTCAGGGAACCCTCCTTGGCAACGGCCCAGAAGTAGTGGAGATGGTGGTAGTTCAGCACGGGAAGCAGAGGTCGGTCGGCGAGGCGGGCTGGAGGCGCGAGCGCAGCTTTGCGTTCACTAGAACAGAACGACTGTTTCTTGAATATGCGTTTCCAAGAACCTTGTGGGCGACCGATGGTTCCGCCGCAGACGCAGGACTGCGCGCCCGAGAACTGACATGCCCACGCTTCCGACCCTGGCCGAGAACGCCGCGACCGCCGAAGTGGCCCCCCTGATTGCGCCGATCCTGCTGCTCTGTGGCGGAGTGCTCGGCGGCCGGGCCAAGACCCCGGTGGCCTGGTCGATCGGGCGCTCGGCGACAGCCCTGGCGCTCCTCGCCGCCGTCGCCGCGCCTCTTGCCACCGTACGCGAAGCGCCCTGGGACCTCGCGCTGCAGGCGATCCAGATCCTGATCACGTTCCTCGGCTGGGTCCTGGCGCGATTCGCCAGCCGCTACCTCGCCGGAGAAGCCAACCAGCCCTTCTTCGTCCGCTGGCTGCTGACGGCTCTCGGCGCCGCCGCGCTGGTCCCCGCCGGATCGCATCTCCTGCTCATCGCGCTGGCCTGGCTCGGCACCGGACTCGCGCTCCGGAAGCTGCTCGAGTTCCATCCGGACCGACCTGTTGCCCGCGAGGCCGCGGAGCGCAAGTTCCTCGTCACGCGGGTCGCGGACGTCAGCTTCCTGCTGGCGGTCGGCCTCCTGTTCGCGCGGTTCGGAACGCTGGACAGGGCCGCGATCCACGAAGCGATCCGCACGGCGCCCGAACTCGGACTCGCCCCGCAGTTCGCCGCGCTGTTGGTCGCCGCGGCCGCGATCCTGCGGACGGCTCAAGTGCCGTTCCACGGCTGGCTGATCCGAGTCGTCGACGCCCCCACACCGGTCTCGGCCCTGCTCCACGCCGGCGTCGTCAACCTCGGCGGCGTCGTGCTGCTCGCACTCCATCCGCTGCTCACCGCATCGCCGGCGGCGCGCACGCTTCTCGTCCTCAGCGGAGCCGCGACGGCCCTGTTCGCGTCCTGGACGGGTGCGTCCCGGGTCAGCTTCAAGACCGGGCTCGCGTGGTCCACCAGCTCCCAGATGGGCTTCATGCTGCTCCAGTGTGGCCTCGGGCTCTACGAGATGGCGTGGCTGCACCTGATCGCGCACTCGGTCTACAAGGCACGGGCCTTCCTCTCCGCGGGCAGCGTCGTGCGTGCACCGATCGAACGGAGACGCCCGTTCCTGCGCGCGCACGCCCGCCTCGGAGCTGCGGTGACGCTGCCCATGCTCGGCATCCTGGTGGGAGTCGGCGTGCTCGATCCCGCACGGGAGCCCGCATGGACGGCGATGGCGGTCGTCGTGGCACTCGCAGTCGCACCGCTGGTCGGGCAGTGCGCGCAGCCCGGCGGCATGACCCTGGTCGCGGCGGCGGCCGTCGTCGTGGCCGTCTACGCGCTGCTCCACACCGGTCTCAATCGCTGGCTCGGCCAACACTCCGTGGACCCCACGACGATGGCCCTCTCGGCCGTGACCGCCACCGCGTTCCTCGGGCTGTTCGCCGCTCGCTACGCGCTCCCCCCGCAGACCATCCAACGCCTCGGCCGACTGCGGCTCGAGGCCTGACCCTCCCCTCTGCCCCTCCTCCTCCCCCCCGAGCACCCCTCCATGCAGCCCTCCTCAAGCCTCGCGAAGCAGGCCAGCTCGAACGTCCGTCTTGACGTCGAGAAGGTCTGCGCACGCATCTCCCCGGTCTGGCCACTCGACCGCTTCGTGGCAACCCACCCGTTCTGGGGGAACACCGATCGCCCGATGGCCGACATCGCCGCAGAGGAAGCGACGCTCGCCGGAGCCCGGGTCCTGCCGCAGCGCGCCGACTTCCTGACCCGCTACGAGCTCGGGCAGTTCTCCGACCGTCACATCGACGCGGCGATCCGCGCCAAGGGATGGGACTGCTCCGTGGAGGACGTCCTCGAGGCACTGAAGCGCGCCCCGTCCGCGCCGGAGCGGCTGCCGCTCTGGACGGACATGGCAGATGCCGCGACCCCGCCGGGGTGTGGCTGGCGCTGGTCGCAGATCGCCCTCGAACAGATGAGCCAGTCGACGGCCGCGTGGTTCGACCGAAACCTCGGACGGGCGGACGAGGAGACCGCGCCGACCCTCTTCCTGCACGGACTCCGCAGCATCTCCGCATCCGACGCCGCGCCGCTGCGCGCCGCGCGCAAGCGCGTCCAGAGGATCCTCTCCATGCTGCCGGAGGACCCGGTCCAGACCTTGTCGGAGGTCAGCCGCGCCCTGGGGCTGGACGCCGAGCGACGCTGCACCTGGTTCGAGGCGCTGCTGCGATCGATCCGTGGCTGGGCGTCTTGGGCAGCACACGCTCGCTGGCAGGCCCGACTCCGTGGCGCCGACGACGCGCAGATCGTCGAGCTGCTCGCGGTCCGCGCGGTCTGGGACTGGCTGGCGCTCGAGATCGACCACGTCCAAGCCGCGATTCCCGCATGGCGTGATCGGCTCGCCCACCACGCCACGGCCACACGCATCGTGCGTCAGTCCCAGCAGATCGAGTGGATCCTGCAGCGCGCGAGCGAGATCGCGTTCCAGGAACAGATCGAGTCGGGGCTCGCGCTCGCGGGCCACCGCCGGGCGACTTCGATCACACCGCTCGCCGCCGCGGTCTTCTGCATCGACGTGCGCTCCGAGCGCTACCGGCGCCACCTCGAGACGGCGAGCCGCGGCGCGGTCCGCACGCACGGCTTTGCCGGGTTCTTCGGCCTCGGCATGAGCTTCCGGCCCCTCGGCGACAGCGAGTCCACAGCGCGCCTGCCGGTCTTGCTCGCACCGACGCTCGACGTCACCGAGACGTCCGGCGACCCGCGGACCGACGCCCTCCTCAGCCAGAGACGCGCGCAGCGGCGATCCGTCGAAGGGCAGTGGAACCGTTTCACGCGCGGCGTCGGGGCGGCGTTCACCTACGTCGAGACGGCGGGCATCCTCGCCTCGTTCGGGCTGGTCGGGCGCTCCTTGTTCCCCAAGCCGCCGATGCGGTCCTCCACGGCAACCATGCCGCGTTTCGACGGCGCCGGTCTCGACCTCGCCGAGAAGGCCCGCCTCGCGGAGGGCTTCCTTCGCGGTGCCGGCCTCGTCCATGCCCCGCTCCCCGACATCGTGATGATCGTCGGGCACGGCAGCTCGTCGACCAACAACGCCCACGCGGCCGGACTCGACTGCGGTGCGTGCGGTGGCCATGCCGGGGACCTCCACGCGCGGCTGATGGCGTCGATGCTGAGGGACCCCGCCGTGCGCCGGCAGCTGGCCGCTTCCGGCCTCGAGATCCCCGCAACCACGCAGTTCGTCGCGGCACTGCACGACACGACCACGGATGAAGTCTGGCTGCTCGACGCACAGACCATTCCGATCACGCACACCGGCGCGTTCCGGCAGGTCCAGGAGGCGCTCACGGGCGCGTCCCGGGCGACGCGTGCCGAGCGGGCCCCGACGCTCGGACTCGCGGAGCTCTGCGGACGACCGGACGCTCTGCTCCGTGCGCTGCGCCGTCGGGCGGGAGACTGGTCGGAGACCCGCCCCGAGTGGGGCCTCGCCGGCAACGCCGCGTTCGTCGCCGCACCGCGGAGCCGCACCGAGCACTTGGACCTCGGCGGTCGTGCCTTCCTCCACGACTACCACGCCGATCACGATCCGGACGGTGCGATCCTGCGGCAGATCCTGACGGCCCCGGTCGTGGTCGCCCACTGGATCAACATGCAGTACTACGCGTCGACGGTGGACAACGAGCGCTTCGGCAGCGGCAACAAGATCCTGCACGACGTCGTCTGCGGGACGGCCGGTGTCTTCGAAGGCTACGGCGGCGACCTGCGCACCGGCCTTCCACTCCAGTCCCTGCACGACGGCTCGCACTGGCAGCACGTTCCGCTGCGCCTCAGCGTCTACCTCGAAGCGTCGCAGGACGCGATCGAGGCCGTGCTCGCAACCGAGGGCCAGATCCGCCAGCTCGTGGAGAACGGCTGGCTGCACCTGATGCAGATCGATACGGCGACGGGTCGATCGGTGCAGCGCCGTCCGGACGGGACCTGGGCACCATCGCTCGGCCTCGAAGTCCCCCGCGCGTTCGGCTGACCCAGGCGCGAAACCGCCCCGGTGCCGTGCCGGGTCGGACCCGTTAGCCTCCGGCCATGATCTGCGCCCGGATGACGGCTGCCCTGCTCGCGGCAACCTGCTCGGTGACTGCGCTGCATGCGCAGGACGCTCCCACGCCTCCGAACGTCCTGGTCATCGTCATCGACGACCAGGGCTACGGGGACGTCGGCTACCACAATCCGAACGTCTACTCGCCGCGCATCGACGCGCTGGCCGCGTCGGGACTGCGCTTCACGCAGCACTACTCGATGCCGCAGTGCACGCCGACGCGCGTCGCGCTGATGACCGGACGCTACCCGGGGCGCTTCGGACCGCAGGCCCTGGTCGCCAACAACGAGCCGGTCTTTCCGCTCGGCACGCCGACGCTCGGCACGATGTTCCGGAGCGTCGACTACGACACGTTCCTCTGCGGCAAGTGGCACCTCGGCTCGGCACTCGACCACGGCCCCCAGCAGTTCGGCTTCGACCACAGCTACGGATCGATGGGCGGCGCGGTCGGGATGTACGACCACCGCTACCGCCCGGGGAAGTTCGAGGACTCGTGGCACCGCGACGGCGCCCTGATCGAGGGGCACGAGAACGGCGTCCACGCGACGGACCTCGTCGCAGACGAAGCGGTGCGGTTCATCGAGGCCGAACGCGCGAAGCCGTTCTTCCTCTACCTCGCGTTCCACGCGGTCCACACGCCGCTCGACGAGCGCGGTCGCTTCGTCGACCGTCCGACCCAGCTCGACCCCGACCGACCCGGACGCTGGCTCGACGAGGACGAGATCGAGTGGTTCCACGATCCCGAGGGCAAGATCCAGGCCGAGGCCGACCCCGAGAAGCGGCTGTTCCTGGCGGTCACCCACCACCTGGACGCGGCCATCGGCCGCGTCGTCGACGCCCTCGACCAGACCGACCAGCGCGACGACACGCTGATCCTCTACACGTCCGACAACGGGCCGCAGGTCAACTGGGGCGGCAACGCCTACCCCGACGACCTCAAGCTGACCGACTTCAACCAACCGATCCCGTTCCGCGGCCACAAGACCGACGTCTACGAGGGCGGCATCCGCGTGCCGGGGTTCGCGAGCTGGCCTGGTCACATCGAGCCCGGCGAGTCCGACACGCCGGTCCACGTCGTCGACTGGATGACGACGCTCGCCAGCCTGATCGGTGCGGACGAGCCCG
>JBEAPQ010000306.1:0-3644 GCA_041164325.1 Planctomycetota bacterium
AGCGCACGGGCGCAGGACGCGCCGAGCTCGGCAACCTCCCGCACCGGGAGCGGGCCGACGGCAAGGCGTTCGTCGAGGTTCCGACCCTCGACGAACTCCATCACGAAGAACGCGATCCGACCCCGCCGTCCGAGGTCGAGCACGCGTGCGATCGACGGGTGCTCGACGCGGCGCATCAGCGCGGCTTCCCGGAGGAATCTTGCGAGCGAGCGCTCGGTCAGCGTGAGGCTCGGGGGAAGGATCTTGACGGCGACCCGAGCGCCGTCGGCGTCGCGCCGCGCCTCGTAGACGACGCCCATCGAGCCCTTGCCGACCTCGCGGACGATCTCGACCTCGGGCAGCGCCTCACGGAGCTGCTCGGGCGCGAACGTGTAGAACTCGAGCCGCTCGCCGAAGAGACCGTCGTCGTCGTGCTCGCTCACGCCGGTCCTCCGCGGATGGGCTCAGCCGCGGACCGCGTCCTCGACGCGGCGGAGCGAAGCGAGCAGGGCTTCGAGTTCGGCGAGACGGACCATGTTCGGGCCGTCGCTCGGCGCGTGGTCCGGGTCCTCGTGGACTTCCATGAAGAGGCCGTCCACACCGCACGCGACCGCCGCGCGCGCGAGGTAGGGCACCTTGGTCCGGTCGCCGCCGGAGCGACCGCCGGCGCCACCCGGGCGTTGGACGGAGTGCGTGGCATCGAAGACGAGCGGGGCCCCGGTGGCCGACCGCATGGTCGGAAACCCCGCATAGTCGACGACCAGGGTTTGGTATCCGAAGCTGGTGCCACGTTCCGTCAGCAGGACGTTGGGATTGCCGGTCGAGCGGACCTTCTCGATCAGGTGCGGCGTGTCGTCCGGGGACAGGAACTGGCCCTTCTTGACGTTGACCGCCTTCCCGGTGCGTCCCGCGGCGAGAAGAAGATCGGTCTGGCGGCAGAGGAACGCAGGGATCTGCAGCCCATCCACAACTTCGCCGGCCCGGGTCGCCTGGTCCTCGGTGTGGACGTCGGTGAGCACCGGCACCCCGAGCGCGTCGCGGACGTCGGCCAGGATGCCGAGCCCCTCGTCGAGGTCGACGCCGCGGAAGCTGCCGATCGACGTCCTGTTCGCCTTGTCGAAGCTGCTCTTGTAGACCACGGGCACCCCGAGGCGCCGGCAGATCGTCGTCACCGCCTCGGCGTGGCGCAGCGCGTGGTCGCGGCCCTCGATGACGCAGGGGCCAGCGATGAGGGAGAAGCGGTGGTCGCCCCCGAAGGGGACGTCGCCGATGTGGACGAGCTGCTGGGTGTCGGGCACGCGTCGGATTCTAGCCCGGGCGCCGCCCGCTCACGGCACGACGATCCGAGCGGGCTGAGTGAGCGTCGTGACTCGGACTGGCGTGTGGCCGCCGAGGTCGCCGTCGAGCTGGTAGGGGGTGGGAGTCCGAGCTTCGAGCTGCGCTGTGCGGAGCCAGAGGACCTCGCAGTCCCGTCCTGGGCGCAGTCCGAACGCAAACGCCCGGAACGCGGTCCAGAGCCATGCGAGGCGCGTGCGCTGCCGGAAACAGACCGCAGCGAATTGGCCAGGACGGCTGCAGACCTCCCGGGGCATCCGGAACACGCCGCCGTATTCGTGGACCTGGGTGATCAGGACTTGGGTCAGCCCGTCCCGGCGGTCACCGGTGTCCGTGGTCAGCGCGATGTCGTGGGTCGGGAGCCGCCGCACGACGTGGAGCACCGGGGCGACCCACTTCCACTTGCCGAGCGTGCCGCGGCGGACTTGCTCGAGCCGTTCGACCATGGCGCCGTCGAGCCCGATGCCGGCGAAGAGCAGGAAGCGCCGGTCGCCGGCAAGGCCGACCGCCATCGTCCGCGTCTGTCCCGCATCGATCAGTCCAGCGAGGCGTTCCGGCGAGCGTGGAATGCCCAGCTCGCACGCCAGGACGTTGGCGGTGCCCATCGGCAGCTGGGCGAGCGGCAGCGACGGGTCCGGCATGCCGTTCAGGACTTCGTTGAGCGTGCCGTCGCCGCCGACGGCCACGACCACGTCGCAGGAGTCCGGGTGGGCGGACTCCGCAGCGAACGATCGGGCGTCACCGCGGCCAGCGGTGAACCGGAGTTCGGCCGCGAAACCCCGCTCGGTCAGGGCGTCCCGGAGTGCTGGCGCCACCGCTCGGGCACGACCGCCTCCAGCGATCGGGTTGGCCAGGATCAGCGCGCGCCGCGACATGGGCAGGTATCGTGCGGCGCGCCGTGTCCGAACGCCACGGCCGGCCCCCTGACCCCCTGCGACGACGCATGCCAAGAGCTCGACGTGTCCTGCTGACCGGCGCCACGGGCTACCTCGGTCGCTTCGTCCATCGGGTCCTCCTGCACCGCGGTGACGAAGTCATCACGCTCGGGCGAACCCATGCCGACGTCTCGGCGGACTTCGCCGACCTGGACGGTCTCTCGGCGCAGCTGGGTGGCTTGGACGCCGATCTCGCGCTGCATGCGGGAGCGGTCTCCCAGATGGGTGTGTGTGCGGCCGAGCCGGCGGTCGCCGATCGGGTGAACGGCGATGCCTCCGGCCGGATCGCCGCGCGGTTCCCCACGCTCTACGTGTCGACCGACCTCGTCTTCGACGGAGCGTCCGCGCCCTACCGTGCCGATGCCGTGCCGCAGCCGCTCAGCGCGTACGGCCGCTCGAAGACCCGCGGCGAAGATTTCGTCCGTGCGGCCGCGGGGCTCGTCGTCCGGGTGCCGCTGCTGTTCGGTCCGAGCCACGACGGGCGGCGCGGTGCGTCGGACATGCTGCGCCATGCGCTCAACGAGGGGCGCGGACTCGGGCTGTTCGTGGACGAGTTCCGGACGCCGCTCCACGTCGCGGACGCGGCGGCTGGCCTCGTTCGGCTGCTCGAGTCCCTCCCCGAGCGCGCGGGTTCCGTCGTGCACCTCGGCGGCCCCGAGCGGGTCTCCCGCTACGACTTCGCCGAGCGGTTCGGAGCGGTCCACGGACTCGACATGGACCGCGTCGAGGCGGTCGCGTCGTCCGACCCGACGCGCCCCAAGGACGTCTCCCTGGTCAGCGATGTCGACGCGCGCCGCTCGCTCGATGCGATGTTGCGCGACTCCTGACGGAGTGGGGGCTCTCCGCAGCGCCCTCGATCAGCCCTTCTGGACTTCCCAGATCTCGGCGCCGAGGAAATCCCAGGGCAAGCGCCCCTCCTCGGTCGTCTCGGGATCGGCGCTGAACTGCACGTCGACGAAGTAGAGGATGCGCCCCGTCTCCCGGGCGAGGTTGGTGCAGCCGTGGGCGACACCGGGTGGGATGCGGACGAGGCGGTCCTTCCCGTCGCCGAGCACGAAGCGCATCGTCGCGCCCTCCGTCGCGGAGCCCTGGCGGCAGTCGTGCAGCACCAGCAGCAGCTTGTCGTGCGGGGGCACGTACCAGACGTCGGTCTGCGTCCGGTGCATGTGGTAGGCCTTGATCGCCCCCGGCTCGATCTCGGAGTAGTTGACCTGCTTGACCTCGAAGCCGGGCAGCTGCGCATGCATGCCGGCCGTGAGTCGGCCGAGTTCGGTGATCGCGCCCCCGTCGTCGTTGAAGCGACGGAGCTCGACGATCTCGACGCCGTCGATGCGGCGTGCGCCCGCGTAGTCCTGGTGGAAGAGCGCCGTGCGGGCCTGTTCGTTGAGCTCCAAG
>JBEAPQ010000307.1:0-4625 GCA_041164325.1 Planctomycetota bacterium
CGGCCCCATGTCGACGACCCAGTCCGCGCGGCGGATCACCGACTCGTCGTGCTCGACCGCGACGACGGTGTTCCCGAGATCGCGCAGCTCGAACAGCGTGTCCATCAAACGCGCGGTGTCGCGCGGATGGAGACCGATGGTCGGCTCGTCGAGCACGTAGAGCACGCCGACGAGACGGTTGCCCAGCTGGGTCGCGAGTCGGATCCGCTGCGCCTCCCCTCCCGACAAGGTCGCCGCCGAGCGGTCGAGACCGAGGTAGCCGAGCCCGACCGAGCGCAGGAACGTCAGCCGATTGCGGATCTCGACCAGGATGTCTGCCGCGATGCTCGACTCCGACTTCCGGAGCCTGAGCGCCTCCATCGCCGCGTGGGCTTCGTCCACGGTCATCCGCGTGAACGAGCCGAGCGACCTCCCGCCGATCAGCACGTGGCGCTGGGCTCGACCGAGCCTCTCACCCTGGCACTCCGGACAGCCGTCCTCGCGCATCACGGCCTGGAAGCGCTCGTCCGCATGGGTCGGGTCCTTGCCGTGGAACCACTCCTCCACCTGCGTGCACAGGCCCTTCCACTGGACCGCCATCCGCCACTCCCGGCGCGTCCGCCCCTTGGCCTGCGAGAAGACGACCTCGAACCGCCGATCCCCACAGCCGCGCATCAGCACGTGGCGCGCAACCTGCGAGAGCTCTGCGAACGGAGTGTCCAGATCGAAGCCGAGCTGACCGGCGACCTCGGCGGCCACGGTGTGGAACCAACCGTCCCGTCGCACGAGGAACGAGAACGCCGCGCCGCGGTGGTCGATCCCTCCGTCGAACACAGGTCGGTTCGGGTGGTTGACCAGCAAGCCAGGCTCACAAACCGCGAGACGCCCGAGCCCAGCACACGTCGTGCACGCCCCGGAGTGGTGGTTGAACGAGAACCACCGCGGGTGCGGGTCTGCTGGCACGACGTGGCCGCAGTGCGGGCACGAGCGGTCGGTGGTGTAGATCCGCTCCTCCCCGTCCGTCGTCCGCGCCACCACCCGACCGTGGGAGAGCGCCTCCGCCTGCTGAACCGCGTCGACGAGCCGCGCGCGGTCATCGAACCGCGTGCGGTCGACCACCAGTGACAGCGTCGGCACGTCACCCTGGGTCGCCTGAAAGGCAGCGTCCAGCCGGTGCTCGGCACCGTTCCAGAGAACGCGGACGAAGCCCTGCTCACGCCACGCGGCGCGCTCGCCGTCGAGGTAGGCGTCGAGCGACGCGGCATCGGCCGCCACGCTCTCGGGCACGCGGACCGGCGCAAGGACGTAGCCCCGTCGACTTCCGAAGGCCTTGACCAGATCGCGCGCGATCCCTCCGGGCGTCCAGAGCACGAGCTCCTGCCCGTGGTCGGGGCAGTGCGGCCGACCGACGCGCGCCCACAGCAAGCGCAGGTAGTCCTGGATCTCGGTCGCGGTCGCCACCGTGGAGCGCGGACTCCGGGAGGCCGCCTTCTGGTCGATGGCGATGGCGGGCCCGATCCCGTCGAGTCGGTCGACGGGCGCACGGTCGAGCCGACCGAGGAAGCGGCGCGCGTAGGTCGACAGGCTCTCGACGAAACGACGCTGCCCCTCGCTGAACAGCGTGTCGAACGCGAGGGACGTCTTCCCGGAACCCGACGGTCCGGTGATCACGGTGAAGCGATCGAGCGGGATCTCGACGTCGACCGCCTTCAGGTTGTTCTTGCGCGCGCCCCCGACGCGGATGTGGGTCGGTGTCTCGAGCACGGGGCGCGGAGCCACGGTCGACTTCGCCTTGGCGCGGCGCACGCGCACGCCGAGCCGCGGCGCGAGGGCCCGCCCGGTGTGGGAGTTCGGCTCCGCCGCGATCTGCTCCGGCGTGCCCGCCGCGATCAGCGTGCCGCCGCCGGGCCCACCTTCGGGTCCCATGTCGAGGACCCAGTCGGCGCACTGGATGACATCGACGGCATGCTCGATGACCAGCACCGTGTTGCCGGCATCGACGAGCCTCTGGAGGCACTGGAGCAGCCGGCGCACGTCCTCGAAGTGCAGCCCCGTCGTCGGCTCGTCGAGGACGTAGAGCGTCCGACCGGTCGCAGGCCGCTGCAGCTCGGTCGCCAGCTTGACGCGCTGGGCCTCGCCTCCGGAGAGCGTCGTCGACGGCTGCCCGAGCTTCAGGTAGCCGAGGCCGACTTCGCACAGGGTCTCCAGCCCGCGGCGGATCTTCGGGAACGCGGCGAACAGCTCGGCCGCTTCCTCCACGGTCGCATCGAGGATCGAGGCAACGTGACGCCCCTTGAACTCGATCTCGAGGGTCTCCTCGTTGAAGCGCCGGCCGTCGCAGGTCTCGCAGACCACCTCGACGGGTGCGAGGAACTGCATCTCCAGCACGCGGACCCCAGCACCTTCACAGTCGGCGCAGCGCCCTCCGGGCACATTGAACGAGAACCGCCCCTTCTTGTACTCGCGGAGGCGCGACTCGGGCATCTCGGCGAACAGGTCCCGGATCTGGTCCCAGACCTTCGTGTACGTCGCCGGGTTGCTGCGCGGCGTGCGCCCGATCGGGGCCTGATCGATCTCGATGATCTTGTCGAGCTGCTCGATGCCCACGATCCGGTCGTGCGCACCGGGCACGTCCGCCGCACCCATCAGCTGCCGGCGCAGCGCGCGCTTGAGGACGTGGTTCACCAGCGTCGACTTGCCCGACCCCGACACGCCCGTCACCGCGACGAGACAGCCGAGCGGGAACGCTGCATCCACTCCCTTCAGGTTGTGGTGACGCGCGCCCCGCACTTCCAGCCAGCCGCCGGGCCCCGCGGCACGACGCGTGGCGGGCACCTCGATGGAAAGGTCGCCGCGGAGGTAGCGCGCCGTGCACGAGTCCCCCTTCTCCACCTCGGCTGGCGTCCCCGCCGCGACGATCTCGCCGCCGTGCACGCCGGCCGCGGGCCCGACGTCGACGAGGAAGTCACTCGCACGCATCGTCTCCTCGTCGTGTTCGACGACGCAGACGGTGTTGCCTCGATCCCGGAGGGCGCGCAGCGTGTCCAGCAGCCGGTCCTGGTCGCGCGGGTGCAGGCCGATGCTCGGCTCATCGAGCACGTAGAGGATGCCGCGCAGACCGGAGCCCACCTGGGCCGCGAGCCGGATGCGCTGCGACTCCCCTCCCGACAGCGTGTTCGCGCGTCGATCCAGGGTCAGGTAGCCGAGCCCGACCTCGTCGAGGAACCCCAGCCGGAAGCCGATCTCCCGGACGATCTCGTCTCCGATCCGCGCGCGGTTGCCCGAAAGGCGAAGCGCCCCGAACCAGCCGAGCGTCTCGCGGAGCGGCGCACGCAGGAGGTCGGGCAGCGCCCTCCCCTCGAAACGCACCGCGCGTGCGACGGCGTTGATCCGCGCTCCGTCGCAGTCGGGACAGACCGTCGCGGCACGGAAGCGATCGAGGTGCCGGGCCGTCGCCCCGCGGTAGACCGATTCCAGGTGCGGGATCAAGCCAGGGAACGCCCGGCTGTCGACGCCGTCGGTCCGCGAGTGACGGCCCTGCTTCCGCCACCGGAAGTCGAACTTCCGCGCGCCCGTGCCTCGCAACACGACCTGACGCTGCTTCGCGGTCAGGTCGCGCCACGGCGTATCGATGTCGAAGCCGTAGGCCTCGGCCACCTGCTCGACGTGCGCGAGCCCGAGGCGCCCGTAGACGAGCTTGCCCTCGGCCGTGAACCCGTGCAGCGCACCCTCCCGCAGCGTTGCGCCGGCATCCGCGACCAAGAGCCCGGGATCGAAGGAGTGGACTTCCCCGAGGCCGTCGCACGTCGCGCACGCGCCGACGGGGCTGTTGAACGAGAAGAGACGCGGCTCGATCTCCGGCAGCGCACCGTGCCCGGCGGGACAGGCCCGCGCCGTCGAGTAGAGCTCGTAGCCCGCATCGTCCTCGACGTCCGCATCGAGCACCGCGACGATCCCACCGCCGAGCGCGAGCGCCTGCTCCACGGCATCGGTGATCCGCGCACCCTCCTCACCGCTGACGCGCAGCCGGTCGATGACGAGCTCGATCGTGTGGTACTTGTAGCGGTGGAGCGCGAGGTCCTCGTCGAGCCGGCGCACTTCACCGTCGATGCGCGCACGCACGAAGCCCTTCGCGCGCCAGTCGGCGATCTCCTGGCGGTACTCGCCCTTGCGCTCGCGCACCACCGGAGCCAGCACCATCACACGTCGACCGTCCCGCGCCGCCAGCACGTGATCGACGATCCGCTCGACGGACCACGACTCGACGGCTGCCTCGCAGACCGGACAGGCGGGGTCACCGAGCCGGGACCAGAGCAGACGCAGGAAGTCCGCAACCTCGGTCAGCGTGCCGACCGTGGACCTCGGGCTGTGACCGACGGACTTCTGGTCGATCGACACCGTCGGCGAGAGCCCGTCGACCAGGTCGACCTTCGGCTTCTCCATCCGACCGAGGAACTGGCGCGCGTAGCTCGACAGGCTCTCGAGGAAGCGCCGCTGGCCTTCCTGGTAGATCGTCGCGTGCGCGAGACTGGACTTCCCCGACCCCGACACGCCCGTGAACGTGACGAGCGCGTCCCTCGGGAACGTCAGGTCGACGTTCTTGAGGTTGTGTTCGCGGGCACCGCGAACGGTCACGTGACGGATGG
>JBEAPQ010000308.1:0-8022 GCA_041164325.1 Planctomycetota bacterium
CGGCGAACTCCGACGCTCCGATCGCGGACGCGACGATCACCCTCTCTCCTGCCCTCCCCGGCGTGCAGATCACGACGGACCAGGAAGGCCGCTACACAGCCGAACTCCCGGTCGGGAACTACGAGCTGACGGTCTCCGCCGACGACTTCACGGCGGTCGACCACGGCGTCTCGGTGCTGGCAGCGGTCGAGCAGACGTTCGACTTCGGCCTCGAGCCCGTAGCGATGGTGATGATCGACATCGGGGGTGTGCCGAGTGACGCGGCTCCTGGCGCGCAGTTCGCCCTGACGGCCACGGTTCGCCCCATGGACGGCTCGACGGTGACGGGATTCACGTGGACCCAGACCCATTCGGCCCAGGCGAGCCTGATCGGCACCGATCTGGACACGGTCGAGATCACCCTCGGAGACACAGCCGAGTACAAGCGCATCCTGACCAGCTACCTGCCGGTCCAGGATCGCTTCGAGATCCTGGCGGTCGATCCGTACGCGTTCGAACGGGCTGCGAGCGTCACGTTCCAGTGCGAGGTTGCGACGACGAGCGGCACCTACACACAGAGTGTCGACATCCACGCGCACTTGGACTTCGCGGACTGGAGCACCGGGTTGCGCAACCTTCCGGTCGGGGTGCCGGTCCTGGTCGGTGGCGCGGTCCAGACGACCTACTCGTGGCAGCTGTCCGGCCCCGCGGCGTCGACGGCGACGCTGATGGACGCCGACACCCGTTTCCCGTGGTTCGTTCCCGATGCGATCGGTGTCTACACGATCGCCGAGTCGACGGCGGCGGTCTCGATCGAGATGAACGCCGGTGAGTGGTGGGGGGCGATCGAAGGTCAGGATGCGAACGGCCTGCCCCAGACGATCTGCCAGACCGCGTGCCACGCGACGATCCACACCGACAAGTTCGCGGACTGGTCCGCGACCGGACACGCCCACATCTTCACCAGCATGCTCAACGAGGGTGGGCACTACGGGCCGGACTGTTTCGCGTGCCACACCGTTGGCTACCACAAGGACGGGTTCGACAGCACGAGCGACTACGCAGGCTTCCTCGACGAGATGTTCCCGGGCGGGCAGAGCCACCCGGACCCGGACAACTGGTCCGACGTGCTCGCGAACTGGCCGGAGCAGGCGGCCATGGCCAACGTGCAGTGCGACAACTGCCACGGCCCGACGGGCCCGGGCAGCGCGCACACGCTCGGCGACAAGCGCGTCAGCGTGTCGGCCGGTGTCTGCGCGACGTGCCACGGTGAACCGCCGCGCCACGCGCGCTACCAGCAGTGGCTGGGGAGTGGCCACGCGAACTTCGAGGTCGCGATCGGTCAGACCAGCGGCAGCTGCGCGAAGTGCCACACGGCGCAGGGCCACCTCGAGTGGGCGGCCAACGGCTACGACGCGAACTTCCGCGGCTCGTCCGTCGATCCGAACGAGGCCCAGCCGATCACCTGCGTCGTCTGCCACGACCCGCACAACGTCGGCACGCGCTCCGGCAACTCGAACGATGTGACCATGCGCCTCGAAGGCGATACGCCCGAGCTGCTCGGCGGCTTCACGGCAGTTGGCGTCGGCAAGGGTGCGCAGTGCATCGTCTGCCACAACACCCGTCGTGGGGAGGCCGACGAGGTCATCACGTCCGCGCCGGACCGTGCGCCGCACGGAGGAGCCCAGAGTGACGTGCTGCTCGGCTACAACGCGTTCTTCGTGACGACCGGTGTTCGCGGTCCGCACTCGCTGATCGAGGACACCTGCGCCAGCTGCCACGTCGCGCGGACGCCTCCGCCCGCGGACCTCAGCTACGAGCTGAGCGGCACGAACCACTCGTTCACCGCGACGGCTGAAGCCTGCACCGCGTGCCACGGCGGGTTCGACCCGGGCTCGCTGATCGCGAACACCGAGCGGGCGCTCCACGACGTCGAGCTCCTCTACGTCGATGCGCTGCGCGCCGAGATCGCGATGCACGTCGCCGCAGGGCGCGAAGTCGAGGTGTCCGGCAGCGACCTCGCCGGGAACCCGGTGACGATGGTCATCGGCGCGACCTCGGTCGTCGGCGAGATCCACCTCACCGAGTCGCACGGTCGGGCCGCGATGGACATCGACGTCGACAACGGCGCGGGCATGGTCCACGTGAGCCACTGCCGGCTGAACAGCGACACGTCGATCCTCGATGCCGGGTCTCCTTCGGGAACGCTGCTGAGCAACGGGTTCTCGACCCATGGCGAGATCCTCGCGAAGTCGCAGTGGAACTACTTCCTGATCCACAACGACCAGAGCGGCGGTGTCCACAACCCGGGTTGGGTCACCGAGATCCTCGCCGCGACCCGTGCCCAGCTGCAGGGAATCCTGCGTTGAGCCAAGGGTGGGCTCCCGCCAGCCGCCCAGCGCGGCCGGCCGTGGAACCCTGGGTCGGTCCGAAGCGTCGAGCTCCGGACCTCAGGACTCGGCGGCGCGGGTGAACGTCATCCGCGACCGGTCCTTGACCACGCCCGGGAAGCGGAGCACCTGGTTGTGCATCGCCACGTAGACCCCGGGTGGGCAGACCTGGACCGCAAGCAGGGCCTCGGTCAGGTTCTGCGTCGCGTCGGTGTTCCGCATGACGAACGGGCGCATCGCACCCGTCAAGACGACCGGGACCCGCGGGGTGCCGAGGACCGCGACGATCCGTTCACCGGTGTCTGCGAGGCGGTCCGTGCCGTGGACCACGACGACCCCGTCATGGTGGGCGGCCATGCTGCCCACGGTCTCGGCGATCAGCTGGTGATCGCCATCGGTCATCTCGAGGCTGTCCTTGTTCATCAGGGACACCCTCACGAGTTCGACCCCCTCCAACCGGAGGTAGGCGAGCAGGACGTCCAGGTTGCTGACCTGGTTCTGGAGCACGCCCTGCAGCTCGTCGTAGGTCTTCTCGATCGTGCCGCCGGTCGAGATCAGGGCGATGCGCTTCGGTTGGCCGACCATGGGGTTCGGATGCTAGCCCGAATACGTGCCGTGCCGGATCGCCAACCCCACGGGGAACTCGAAGGCCCCGACAGGACGCCGGGCGGTTCGGCTACGTTGGGCGCCCACGCGGGAATCCCCGCGGAACCCGAATCGTCATGCGTACCTTCCTCCTCCCGGCACTGGGCCTGCTCGTCAGCGCCCCGCTGCCCTGCCAGCAGGCCGCCGACGCCCAGCCGGCCGAGTACCAGTTCAGCAGCCGATCGCTCCACCTCGACGGGGTCTCCCGGCTGTCCGACCTCCGGGGCCGGCCGGTCCTGATCGAGTTCTGGGGCAGGCGTTGAGGCCCCTGCATCTCGTCATCCGTGCCGATGGCGATCAAGCTCCAGGAAGAGTACGGCGACGCGCTCCAGGTCATCTTCGTCGAGTCCCAGGGACACGGCGCCGAAGAGATCGAGCGCTACGGCCTCGAGCGGAAGTGGTTCGGTGGGCGGGCCCTCTGGACCAGTGAGCGACCCGTCCGCAACACGAGCAGCGGCTTGCCGAGCTTCGTCCTGCTCGATGTCGACGGTCGTCCCATCCTCGACGGCAGCTCGATCCGGCTGGCGTCGCAGATGGAGGAGGCGATCGCAGCCGAGGTCCTGAAGATCCGGCGCGGGCCGGAAGACGCCCCGAAGGATCTGAAGGACGCCGCGCGTGACCTGCTGCGCGGCAAGTTCGGCGCAGCGGCTGCCGAAGCCGACGAGCTGGTGCAGAAGACCGAGGATGCCGAGCTGGCCGAGGGCGCGCGGGACATCCTGGCCGCGGCGGTGAGCCGTGCCCAGGCGACGGCCGAACGGGTCGGACGACTCATCGACGAAGGGTCCTACCTCCGTGCCGAGGAGCTGCTGAAGGACCTCGAGAAGGCCGTCGACGGCTCCGATGCGCTGGAAGCGCTGGTTGCGCCGCTGCAGGACCGGCTCGACGACGAAGCCCTCGAAGACGAGCGGAAGGCCGAGAAGGCGCTCCGCAAGCTCGAGTCGGTGCTGTTCACGAAGGGCGACGACGCGGTGCCGGCGCGGGCCCTGACGAAGCTCGCCGAGAAGCATGCCGGCACCAAGGCAGCCCAGCGCGCGTCTCACCTCGCCGCGCTGGTCTCCGAAGGCTGAGCCGCGCGGTCGCTCGCAGCCTGTGACGAAGTCAGTCTACAGGCTTCGAGATGCTTGCGCTGCGGCCGCGGGAGAGCCCGTGACGACACTGCGTCACCACACTCTCACTCGCCGTGGTCCAGCGTGACCACGGCGGCCACGTCCCGGGCGAACGGGTCGTGGTCGACGGGCACCACCTCGGTGACCCGGTAGCCGAAGCCCACGAACGCGCCGACGTCGCGCCCGAGCGTCCCGGCGTCTCGCCCTACCAGGACGACGCGCGACGGGGCGAGCACGCGGGAGACACCGCCGACGATCTCCTCGACGAGTCCTGCCGCCGGCGGATCGAGGACGACGACGTCCGGCCGGAACCGTTCGAGCGCGAGGACCTGCTTCTCGACGCGGTCGTGGACGAAGCGGATCGTCACGCCCAGATCGGACGCCGAGCACTCGGCGTCGTGGATGGCCTGGGCGCTGGACTCGACGGCAACCACCTCACAACCGCTGCGCGCGAGGCGCAGCGCCAGGGCACCACCGCCCGAGTAGAGGTCGATGACCTTGCCCTGCGGGCCCGCGGCGCGCCCGACGGCCTCGCCGATCGCGATCGCCGAGCGGTGCGTCGGCTCGAACCAGGTGGTCGCCGACACGCGGATCGGGAGATCACCGATCCGGTCCGTGAGGTAGGACCGGCCCCAGAGGGCGGTCGTCCGCTTGCCGAAGATGCGGCTCTCGCGTCCCTCGTGCACGTTCAGTGACAGGCCGGTGGCTCCGACTTCCTTGGCGGCTTCCGCCAAGCGCTGCGCGTGCGGCAGACGACCGGTCTCGGCGATCAAGGTCGCGTGGATCTGGGCGCCGTCGTGCGACGCGTGGACGACGTAGCCACGGAGTGCGGTGAGGTTCCGGTCGTGCGCCTCGTGCGCCAGGGCTCGCGCCACGGCGACGGCTTCGGGTCGCGCCGCTGGGCACGCGTCGATCGGCAGCACGCGCCGGCGCATGTCCATGAGCCCGAAGCGGGGCGCGCCGTGCAGGCTGCTCGTGGCGCGCATCAACAGCCTGCACCGGAGGCCAGTCCCATCGGTAACGACCTGGACCTCGGGGACGTCGGGCAGCGTGGCCTTCACGTGGCGCTTGAGCGCGTGCCGCAGGCGATCGGTCTTGAGGCGGGCGCGCAGCTCGCCGTCGATGTGCTGGATCCGGCAGCCCGAGCAGGTTCCGTAGCTGGCACAGACCGGCTCCTGGCGATGGGGACTCGGGCGATCGACCGACTCCAGGTCCCCGCGCGCATGGGCTTCGTGCACGGCAGCCATGCGGATCGTCACCTGCTCGCCCGGCAGCGCGCCGGACACGAACGTCGGCATGCCGCCGATCCGGACCATCCCGTCGCCGCCGTCGGCGAGCTCCTCGATCTCGACCTGCAGCGCCTGCCCGCGCTGCGGAACCTGTCCGGACGTCATCGCGGGGAGTATGCGCCGGACGTCCGCTGGATCCCCTGCGATTCCTGCCTCGCATCCGGAACATGCGCGCTCGCGAAGCCACGCCCCATGGCCGACGCTCCGGTGTTCCTCGTCCTTGGTGCCTCCGGCGGCATCGGCTCTGCCTTGGTCCACGCGCTGCGTGGGGCCGGTGCCACCGTCGTCGCGGCGAGCCGCGACCCGCTGCGGCTCGAGGCGCTCGTGACCGAAACGGGTGCGATCGCCGCGCCCGCACTCGATGCATCGACGTTCGAAGGCGCAGAGGCCGCGGTCGCGTTCGCCCTCGAGTCCTGCGGGCGGATCGACGGTGTGGCCAACTGCATCGGCTCGATCCTTCTCAAGCCGGCCCACCGGACGACCGCCGAGGAGCTCGACGCGGTGCTTCGAACCAACCTCGTATCCGCGTTCGCGACGGTCCGTGCTGCGGCGCCGGCGATGAAGACCGGCGGTTCGATCGTCCTCGTGTCGACCGTCGCCGCGCGTCACGGGCTCGCCAACCACGAGGCGATCGCGGCCGCGAAGGCCGGAGTGATCGGACTCGCCCAGTCTGCGGCGGCGACCTACTCGACCCGCGGGCTGCGTGTGAACGTGGTCGCCCCGGGGCTGACCGAGACGCCGCTCGCCGCTGCGATCCTGCAGAGCCCTGCCGCGCGGAAGGCTTCGGAAGCCATGCACCCCCTCGGGCGTATCGGCACGGCAGCCGAGGTCGCCCGCGCGATTGCGTTCCTGCTCGATCCGGCCCAGAGCTGGATCACCGGGCAGGTGCTCGGCGTGGACGGTGGTCTGTCGACCGTGCGCAGCCCCCGCGCCTGACGCTGGCCCTCGAGGCGTCGAGGGGATTCGATCCCCCGATGCCGACGACGCGCGCGACGCTCCGTGCTCACGGGCCCTACGACCTCGGAGTCTCACTGCGTGGGCACGGGTGGGTGGACCTCGCTCCGCACCGGTTGGAGGCCCAGGGTCTCTGCACCGTCCTGGAGATCGGCGGGGTCGGCGTCGATGTCCTCGCCACGGCAGGTGCCCATGGGACCGTCCGGGTGACCGCGACCCGAGATGGCGCTTGGACCAAGGCGGACAGGGAGGTCCTCCTGCGCGGGCTGCGGCGGATGCTGCGGCTCGACGTCGACCTGACCGCGTTCTGGGCGGTCTGTGCACAGAGCACCGGGCTCGCCTGGGTTCCCGCGAGGAAGGCGGGCCACTTGATGCAGTCGGCGACCCTGTTCGAAGACCTGCTGAAGATCCTGTTCACGACCAACTGCTCCTGGTCATCGACGCGGACGATGGCCCGTCGGCTCGTCGACGCGGTGGGGGCACCGGCGCCGTCGGGAGCCCGCGGATTCCCGACGGCGATGACATGCGCGCAGCAGCCCGAGTCGTTCTGGCGTGACGAGGTGCGCGCGGGCTACCGCGCACGCCACTGCGTCGCGCTCAGCGCTGCGTTCGCCGAGGAAGACCCGACGATTCGTGGACTGGAGGAACCGGACGTGCCGACGGCCGAGCTCCGCGCCCGTCTGCTCGCCCTTCCTGGGTTCGGGCCCTACGCGGTCGGACACGCGCTGCGAGGTCTCGGTCGCTACGACGACCTCGCGCTCGACTCGTGGTGCCGCGCAAGGATGCGGGAGATCCTCGGTCGCAGAGAGGCGCCGAAGGACGCTTGGTTCGAGCGCCGCTATCGTCCCTACGGTGCGTTCGCCGGTCTGGCGCTCTGGATGGAGCTGACGGCGGACTGGCACGAGGATGGCGATGTCTTCCTCTCGGCCGAGTGAACCCCTGCGATGGCGATTCCTGTTCGACTCGAAGATCTCTCCGGTGAGGCGGACGGTCGGCGCGCCTCACCGTCGGCAGCCCGGAACCGGGAGGACATCCTCGAAGCGCTTCGCTCCCGGCTGCCGGCACCGGGCACGGTGCTCGAGATTGCGAGCGGCACCGGCGAGCACGCGGTCCACTTCGCGCGCGGCCTGCCGGACGTCCGCTTCGAGCCGACCGAGCGCGATCCCGAGGGTTTCGCCAGCTGTCTGGCCTGGTGGCAGCACGCGGCGCTCCCGAACCTCGCGGAGCCGCGGCCGCTCGACGTGATCGACGGTCCGTGGCCACAGGGTCCCTTCGACGCGGTCCTGGCGATCAACTTCCTGCACATCACGCCTTGGTCGGCGTGCGTGGCCTTCCTGCGCGGGTCCCATGCGGCGCTGCGGGCGGGAGGAGTCTGCTGCATCTACGGCGCGATGTTCCGAGCCGGACACGAGCCCGAGCCGAGCAACCTCGACTTCGATGCACGGCTCAAGGCTCGGGATCCAGGGCTCGGCGTGCGTCACCTCGACGCGGTGCGGGAGGTCGCGGCTCCGCTGCTCTTCGAGGAGCTCGTCGAGATGCCGAACAACAACGTCCTCGTCGTGTTCCGGAAGCCGCTCGTCAGCGGCGAGACGAGCTGAGGATCGTCGCGCTGACCGTCTCGGCGACCAGCGCGTAGCCGCGGTCGTTGCAGTGTCCGTC
>JBEAPQ010000309.1:0-19005 GCA_041164325.1 Planctomycetota bacterium
CGACGCACGACCTCATGGACGGCGTCGAGCGCCTCGTCGGCCTGACCCAGGCGCCGCATCGCGATGCCCGCATGGAGGAGCGCCGGCCAGAAACGCGGCTGGAGCTCGAGGTAGGCCTGCATCTCGAGAAGCGCTGGGCGAGGGTTGCGACCCCGCTCCGCCCGCGCCGCCGCCGCGGCGAAGCGCCGCTCGAAGTCCGGCTGCGCGACGGTGAGCAGGCCCCGGACCGCACGGTCCTCGGCGCTGGTCGGCAGGTCGGACTCGGCGAGCGCGGCCTCGAGCTCGCGCCGGGCCCCGACGGGCCGCCCGAGCCCGAGCAGGCAGAGGCCGAGGTCGATGCGCTCGACGGGGTCCGCCAGCAGTCCGACGAAGTCCGTCACGGTCTCGACGACGTCGCCGGGAGCCTTGGCTCCGTCGTTCAGCACGTCTTCGAGGTAGCGGAACAGGACGCCGCCGACGCGCTCGTCCTCCCACTCGGCCGCGCGACGCTCGCGCTCGAGCTTCCGCCAAAGGCCGCGGCGCATGGCCTCCCAGCCATCGACCGGGCGCGACTCGGCGAACGCGAGGCGGCCCAGGTGCGCGAAGAAGTCCGGATGTCCGTCGACCTCGAGGCCGCGCTGCCAGAGCTCGCGGGCCACCTCGTTCTCGCCGTCGTTCGCGAACAGGACGCCCAGGGCCTCGAGGGCGCGGGCCGGTGGGTCCGCGAGACCCGCCGCATGCTCCAGCCACTCGCGGGCGCGGTCCTCCTCGTCGAAGGCGGCAAGGTGATCGGCCACCGATGCGCAGCCCTCCCCGTCGGTCGGCTCGGCGATCAGCACCCGGTCCAGCAGCCTGAGACACGCCCGGCGTGAGATCCGCTCGCTGAACAGCGCAGGGAACACCGCGTCGCCCAGCGCCCGCAGGGCGAGCCCGAAGCCGGGGTCTTCCTGCAGCGCCTCGGCGAACGGAGCGAGGAGGTCATCCCCGTAGCGGTCGGACTCGAGGTCCGGGTCGCTGGTGAGCAGCGCGGCCCCGTCGAGGCCCTCGAGGAAGCTGTAGAACGCGACCGGATTGCGGGTCAGCAGCCCCCGCGCCCGCTCTCCGAACGGGAGCCGGAGCACCGACGCGAGGTGTTCCCCGAGGCGCAGCACGCCCGGGATCGGATCGTCCAGCGCCAGCACCGCGCGGATGCCGTGGTGGAAGCCGTCCGCTTCGGGATCGGTGAGGAACTCAGGACGGTCCTCGTCCAGCGCCGCGACGTGGACCGCGAGATCCACGGCCAGCCCATCGCCGACGCGCCGCAGGGAACCGGCGACCAACGCCCGCATCTCATGCCCGCCGAGCATCGCGTGGACCTCGTCCGGGGACGGGACCGACGACAGCGTGACCCAGCGCGGCGGGCCTTCGCCCGGCGCCGAGTGGACCTCGAGCATCCCAGCCGGTCCGGACCGCCCGGCGTTCAGGAGCTGATGGAGGACGTCGGGGAGGCGTCGCGCGAGGATCTCGGCGTCGACCTTCAGCCCGTCGATCGGCTCCGGCAGCGCGAACGGCAGCAGGAACACCCCAGGGGCGCTGCCCCCGGATGCGTCCGCGCCTGCACCCTGGCCTTCGTCGTGGTCACTCATCGCTACCGCCCCCGCTTTCGCTGGGATTCCCTGACGTCGATGCGCGCCCGCATTGCGGCACACGACCGCCCGGGGATCGTTCCAGATCGGCCGGCCCGGCGACAGGCGCGGCCCGGAAAAACCGGGGCCAGATGCGGATCACCGCAAGGAACGCGCGTGGAATCAGCCCGGCGGCCAGCTGAGGTCCCGCCCACCCAGCAGGTGCACGTGCAGGTGGAACACGGTCTGCCCAGCCCCCTCTCCGCTGTTGACCACCAGGCGGAACGCGTCGCCGCAGCCCTCCTGGCGGGCGACCTCGCCCGCGATGCAGAAGAGGTGGCCCAGCGCGATCCGGTCCTGGAGCGTGCAGTCTGCGGCTCGGGGGATCGGCCGCTTGGGGATCAGCAGCACGTGGACCGGCGCCTTCGGGTCGAGGTCGCGGAAGGCGAGGCAGAAGTCGTCCTCGTAGACGACGTCGGCGGGGAGTTCACCGCGGAGGATCCGCGCGAAGACGTTCTGGTCGTCGTAGTCCATCGGAGTGCGCACAGTGTGCCGCCGAGAGTCGGACGAAGCCCGACTCGGCTCACCGGCCGCGCTCGGTCGACGAGACCGCCGTCCGGTCCGCCGACTCGCCGCTGCGGCCCGCGCGACGCCCGCGCAGGACGCGGGCCCGGCGACGCGCGAGTTCCTGCATGTCGACGTGCTCGTCGTGCTCGTCGACGATCTCCTGGCCGAGCAGGCACTCCAACACGTCTTCCAGGGTCACGATGCCCTCGAAGCCGCCGTATTCGTCGATGACGGCGACCATGTGGCGCTTGCCCCGGATGAACTTCTCGAGCAGCTGGGGGCCCTTCATCGAGTCGGGCACGAACTCGAGCGGACGGACCAGCTCGGCGAGCGGGCGGTCCATCGTCCCGTCCGCCACCGCGTCGTAGAGCTCCCGGCGGTAGATGACGCCGATGATCTTGTCGTGGTCCTCGCCCTCGTAGACGGGGAGCCGGCTGTGCCGCATCAACCGCAGCGTGTCGGCCAGCGCGCCGACCGTCTGGTCGATCGCCACCGAGTAGACCACCGTCCGCGGCGTCATCAGGTCGCGCGCCGAGACCTTGTCGAGCCCGAGCGCGTTCTCGACCCAGAGCATCTCGCTCGACGTCAGGACACCGCCCCGCGCAGCCATCCGTGACAGCGCGATGATCTCGTCCTCGGTCGGCCCCGCAGCTTCCCCGCTCCCGGTGAGCTTCGACATCAGGAACCGCGCCGGCCGCGCCACCGGCCAGGAGATCCAGAGGATCACCTGCAGCGGCAGGACGAGCAGCGGAACGAGGCGCGCGGCGTACCGGACGCCGAGGCTCTTCGGGATGATCTCGGAGAACACCAGCACGAGGAACGTGAACACGCCCGCGAACCAGCCGATCGCCGCATTGCCGAAGTGGTCTCCGACGAGGGCACCGGCCACCGACGCGCCAAAGGTGTTGGCCACCGTGTTGACGGCCAGGATGGCCGCGATCGGCTCCTCGACGTGTTCGCGGTAGATCGCGAAGCGCCGCGCGCCGAAGACACCGTTCTTCTTCGCGACCTCGAGCTGCGCTGGGGTCAGCGAGTAGAGAGCCGCTTCGAGGAGCGAGCAGAGGAAGGAGGTCGCCAGCGTCAGGCCGGCGACCAGGATGATCGCCGTCACTGGACCGTCCCCTCAGCGGAGCGGCGTCGGCCGGATTCCGGCGCGCACGGGAACGGGAGCAGGAGGCAGGTCCTTCGGGAGGCGTGCGCCGGGGCGGCGGCCTCGAACCGAAGGACCGAGGGACTCGGAGGACGGTCGGATTCCATCGATGCTTGCTGGAGACGGCCCGCTGCGTCCAAGGGGGGACGGCGCGAGCGCCCCCGGCGAACCCGGGGGTCCGGGAGTTATCGGCGTCACCGCCCGGATCGCGCAAGGGGGCCGAGGCCAGGATCGAGTCCCCGGCGCCTCCCGGGTATCCTCCCTCGCCCCCTCCCCGATGGCGTCCATCCCTACAGGCAAAGGCCCCTCTTTCGGCCCGAAGAACCTGCTGGAGCAGGGCTTGGCCGCGCAGCGGGCGGGTCGGCTCGACGAGGCGATCCGGCTGTTCGAACAGGTCGCCCAGCGGGCCCCGAAGATCGCCCAGCCCCACCAGCTGCTCGCGCTGGCGCTGAGCGAAGCCGGGCGGCATGAGGACGCGCTCCGCGTGGCGCGACGAGCGCTGAAGCTCGAGGAGCGGAATCCGGGCGTCCACTACGCCCACGGCCGGGTCCAGATGGCGGCGGGCCACCCGGGACGGGCACGGCAGGCGTTCGAGCGCGCGGCCAGCCTCGACCCCGACAGCATTCCCCTCCGGCTGCTGTGGGCCCAAGCGGCGGACGCGGCCGCGGACGATGCCGCGCAGGCCGTCAGCACCGCGGAGAGGATCTACGCAGAAGCCGCCCGGATCGCGCCCCGCGATCCGTCGATCCCGGCCGCGCACGCCGAGATGCTGCTAAGGCGCGGGGAGGCCGCTCGGGCGATCCCGGAGTTCCAGCGCGCTCTCGCGCTCGCCCCAGGCTCGATCCCTTGCCTCGCCAACCTCGCGGCTGCGTACCGTGCGGCGGGTGACGGAGCGGCCGCCATCGAGAGCTACCGGGAGGTGCTCGCCCGAGCACCCGCAGCCCACGCTCTCCGGGTCAACCTCGCGCAGACGCTCCGCGAGGCCGGGCAGAAGGACGAAGCGATCGCCGTGCTCGAGGAAACGCTCCGGCTCGATCCCGACCGGGCCGAGGCACGACTCCTGCTGTTGCGTCTCAGGCGGGCGGTCGCCCGGGACGCGCACACCGAGTGGCTCGAGGAGATGGCGGCGGACCCGGAGCGGGCGGGACAGCACCACGTCGATGCCGCGTTCACGTGGGTGAAGGTCCTCGAGGACCTGGGCGAGCGCGATGCATCCTTCGACGCGCTGTGCCGCGCGAACGCGGCACGGCTCGACACCCTTCCCGCCGACACCGGGGAGGACGCCCTCCTCGATCGCATCACGCAGGGCCTCGACGCCGCGCACTGCGCTGCGTTCGGCGGACGGGGCTGCGAAGACCCGACGCCGATCTTCGTCGTCGGGATGCCGCGCTCCGGCACGACGCTCGTCGAGCAGATCCTCGCCAGCCACCCGGACGTCGCCGGCGCCGGCGAGACCACGTTGCTCGGCGCTGTCCTCGACGCGCACCTGCCGCGCCCCGGCTACCCGGAGGGCCTGTCCGCCGCCGACGCTGCGACGCTCGCGGCCATCGGCGCGGACTACGTCGAGAGACTCCGGCGCACGCACGCGGGGGCGCGACGCATCGTCGACAAGATGCCGCTGAACTTCGTCCGGATCGCGGCCATCCGCGCGGTGCTGCCGAACGCGCGGATCATCCACTGCATCCGCGACGCCCGGGACACGTGCTGGTCGATCTTCCGCCAGAACTTCGAGTACCCGCTGCGTTGGACGTGCAGCCAAGCCGAGCTCGGCCGCTTCTACCGCAGGTACGAGGCGCTGATGGCGCACTGGCGTGCCGTGCTCGGGCCGGACGCGTTCCTCGACGTCCGCTACGAAGACGTCGTCGACGACCTCGAGCACGAAGCGCGGCGGATGCTCGACTTCGTGGGGCTCGACTGGGATCCGTCCTGTCTCGATTTTCATCGAACGGACCGACTGGTCCTCACGGCCAGCCTCGAACAGGTTCGCCGTCCGATCTACCGCAGCTCGGTCGGCGCGTGGCGCCGTCACGAACAGGGCCTCACTCCACTGATCGAAGCGCTCGGGCCGGACCTCGCCTGACTGCCCCGCACACCAAGATGCACAACCTGCTGACGACCGCGATCGCCGTGGCCACGCTCGCCGTGGCTGCCTCTCCCCAGCAAGACGAGGACACCCCGCGCCTCGTCGTGCTGGTCAGCGTCGACCAGCTGGCAACGTGGGTCTTCGACGCGGCGCGCCCGCACTTCGCCGACGACGGCGGGTTCGCGCGGCTGATCGACCACGGGACGCTGTTCGCCAACTGTGCCTACGCCCATGGATGCACGGCGACCGGACCGGGCCACGCGACGCTCGGCACCGGGGCACCAGCCGCCGTCCACGGCATCGTCGACAACCAGTGGATCGATCCGGTGACCGGAGCCGGCGTCTACTGCGCGACGACGCCGGGCGCGGAACCCGTTGGCGGCGGTCCAGCCAACCGGGGACCCGACACGCTGAAGGTCCCGACGCTGGGCGAGGCCCTCAAGGCGCAACGCCCGGGCGCGCGCGTCGTCGGCCTGAGCTTCAAGGACCGCGGTGCGATCCTGCCCGCGGGACGCGGTGCGGACGCCGCGCTCTACTTCGACCAGGGCGCTGGACACTTCGTGACGACGACCGCGTACGCATCGTCGATCCCAGCCTGGGTCACGCGCTTCGAAGCGACCTATCCGCTGACGCGCTACTTCGGACAGACCTGGGACCGCTACGGGGCTCCCGAGGCCTTCGAGGGCCTGGTCGACGACCGGCCGTTCGAAGGTCCGGACCCCAACAAGAGTCGCACCCTGCCGAAGACGATCGACGGCGGCAGGAAGGAGCTCCGTCCACGCTTCTACGCACACCTCTACGCGAGCCCGTTCGCGAACGAGGTCCTCGTCGATCTCGCCCGCGCCGCGATCGACGCCTACGACCTCGGCGAGGATGACGTCCCGGACCTGCTGACGATCAGCTTCAGCGCGCCGGATGCCGTCGGTCACCAGTACGGCCCCGAGAGCCACGAGGTCCGCGACACCCTGCTCCGGCTCGACCGCGATCTCGGCGTCCTGCTCCGGACGCTCGACACCCGCGTCGGGCGAGGGGAGTATCTCGTGCTGCTCTCGTCCGACCACGGCGTCGGACCCTGCCCCGAGGGCCGCGTCGCCGCAGGCCTTCCGGGCGGCCGCGACGGCAACCTGAGCACGAAGATCCGCGCCGCTGCCGAGAAGACGATGCGCGATGCCTACGGCGAGCCCGCCGAGAGGAGCTGGGTCCGCGGCACGGCCGGGACATGGCTGTATCTCGACAGGAGCAACATCGAAGAGGCGGGTGTCGACCGGACGGAAGCCTCGCAGCGTGTCGCCCGAGCCCTCCAGGGTCTGAGCACGCTGCACGCCGCGATCCCCACCACGGGTCCGCTTCCCGCCGACCTCGACCCGGCGCTCGCGGACGTCTTCCGCAGCACCTACCACCCCGACTCCAGCGGCGACGTCTACTTCGTCTACGAGCCCTACTGGCTCGGCTACCCGACGCCGACAGCGTCCCATGGGACGCCCTGGGCCTACGACCGCGAGGTCCCGCTGATCGCCTACGGCCCGGGCATCCAGAACGGCGTCGTCCATCCCGCGGCGGTCACGCCAGGCATGGCCGTCTCGATCGCGGCGGCCGTGCTCGGCATCGAGCCGCCGCGCGGGGCCACCGAGGTCGTGCCGGATGGGGTCCTCCGCTGAGGGAATCATTCCCGTCCGAGACGGGGGTGGCACAATTGCCGGATTCACCGTTCCACCAGCGACCGGGATGGCGGAACCTCCCGCTCCGCTCGCCCCTCCCTCGTCCCGCTGATGTCTCCATCTCCAGTCCGGTGGCTCGTCTCGGCCACCGCTTGCACTCTCGCTGGCTGCACGGTCGGCCCTGACTACGTCCCCCCCACGCTCGAAGCTCCCGACGCGTGGCATCGCGAAGTCGTCGCGGACCTCGACGGCAAGCGTCTCGAGTCCTGGTGGTCTCTGCTCGGGGATCCGGAGCTCGAGGCACTGATCACGCGGGCTGGTGCTGGGAACCTCGACCTCCGGCAGGCCTTCGAGCGCGTCAACGAGGCGATGGCACAGCGTGGCATCGCGGTGAGCAACCGCTACCCGCAGACCGAAGGGATCGGCAGCGCCACCAGCATCCGCGCCAGCGACCGGACGCAGCCCCTGCTCGGTGACGATCCGTTCAAGAGCTACCAGCTGGGGGTCGGGTCGTCGTGGGAGATCGACGCCTTCGGCCGGATCACGCGCCTGATCGAGAGCGCCGAGGCTGGGTTGGCGGCGCAGCTCGAGGCCTACCGGGACATCATGGTCGTCCTCTACGCGGAGGTCGGCATCCAGTACGTCGAGCTGCGCACGCTGCGTGAGCGACTCCGGCTCACCGAGGAGAACATCCGCCTCCAGGAGACGACGCTGCAGCTGACCCGGGATCGAGCCGCCGCCGGCCTCGTCAGCGACCTCGACGTCCGCCAGGCGGAGCTCAACCTCGCGCGCACGCGCTCGGTCGCGCCGACGCTCCGCGCCGCGATCGCCGCCACGACGTTCCGACTCGCCGTCCTCTGCGGCCATCGTCCGGGATCTCCCGACCTCGACACCCAGCTGACGGCGAACGGCCCGCTGCAGCTGCCCGAGCGCGCCGTCATGACGACGCCCGTCGACGCGCTCCGCCGCCGTCCTGACCTGCGCGCAGCCGAGCGCCGTCTTGCCGCCGAGATCGCATCGATCGGCGTGGCCGAGGCGGACCTCTACCCGCGCTTCGCGCTGCTGGGCTCCCTGACGTTCGACGGGATCAACGGCAACCTGGGAGACACGCTGAGCAGCGATGCCCTGACCCGTTCGATCGGCCCGTCGTTCCGCTGGAACCTGCTGAACGGCGATCGCGTGCAGAGCCAGATCGACGCGCAGATCGCGCGCGCCGACCAGGCACGCACCGGCTACGAGCAGGCGGTCCTCCGCGCATTCGAGGAGATCGAGGCCAGCCTCGCCGCCTACGCCGAGGAGTCGCTCCGCCTGCAAGAGCTCGAAGCCTCCGTCACAGCGGCCCAGCAGTCGGTCGAGCTGGTGGAGTCCCTCTACCGGACGGGTCGCGTCGACTTCCAGAACGTGCTCGACACGCAGCGTGCGCTCGCCACCCAGCAGGACGAGGCGGCCGTCAGCCGCGGGGTCATCCTCCAGCACCTGATCCGCCTGTTCCGTGCGCTGGGTGGCGGCTGGGCCGAATCCCGCTCCCTCGACGCCCAGGCCGCCGCGAAGGCGGACTGATCCAGCACGACCCATCACAGCCTCGGTCTCGGGCCGTCTCCGATGCGCCCGACCGAGCTCTCGAACCCTCGACTCCGATCCCGCTTTCCGACCTGCGGAGGCGACCGATGCGCAACCAGTTCACTTTCTCCCTGTTCGTGGCGGCCGCAGCTTTGACCAGCTGCATGCCGAAGCCCGCTCCCCTGCAGCTGCCCCCGCCGCCCGTGGTCGTCGCCCAGCCCTCGGTGATGCCCCATGCGCGCTCGGTCCAGGCCGTCGGCACGACCTCGGCGGCGGAGTTCGTCGAGATCCGCGCGCGGGTTCCCGGCTACCTGCGCTCGATGGAGTTCGAGCCCGGCTCCGAGGTCGAGAAGGACCAGCTGCTGTTCACGATCGAGCAGGACACCTACCTCGCCGTCGTCGAGTCGGCGAAGGCTGACCTGGCGATCGCCGAGGCCGACCTGGAGCGCGCCAACGCCGACCTCGCACGCGTCCAGAAGGCGCTCGAGACCAACGCGGTCAGCGAGATGGAGGTCGACCAACGGAAGGCCGACAGCCGCAAGGCCGCCGCACGCGTGCAGGCTGCCCAAGCCCAACTGGGCGAGGCGAACCTCCAGCTGAGCTACACCGAGATCCGGGCTCCGATCTCCGGCCGGATCGCCAAGGCGACGGTGGACGTCGGCAACCTCGTCGGAGCGCCCGGCACGCCGAACATCCTGACGACCATCGCGCAGAGCGAGCCGATGTACGTCGAGTTCGACGTGCCGGAGCGCCTCCTGATCGGACGGCTCCGCGAGATCCGAAGCCTGCCGCCCGAGCAGCAGAGCCTCCGCCCCACCCTCTCGATCACGATCAAGACCGAGGGTGAGAACGAGTACGGACACCCGGGCAAGATCGACTTCGTCGACAACCAGGTCGACGCGCGCACGGGCACGATCCGCGTCCGCGGCATGATCCCGAACGAAGACGGCGCACTCGTGCCGGGCCTGTTCGTCCGCATCCTCGTCTCCGGCGCCGAGGCCACGGACGGCACCTTCGTCGAGGAGACCGGCATCGGCACCGACATCGCCGGCAAGTACGTGCTGACCGTGGACGCCGACAACAAGGTCTCCCGGCAAGGCATCGAGGTCGGTGACACCGTCGGCACGAAGCGACTCGTCACCAGCGGCCTGACCGCGGATGCCACCTACATCGTCGAGGGCCTGGCCAAGGCGCGGGCCGGCATGACGGTCGTCCCGCAGCGCGCCGGCGACCCCGCTCCCGCACCTGCCGAGCAGGACGCCGGCAAGCGCTGACAGGACGTGAGAGTCCGCCCGACGAGCCCCGCCTCCCTCCGGAACACCCGATGCTGAGCCGCTTCTTCATCCGCCGGCCGATCTTCGCGTCCGTCGTCTCGATCGTCCTCGTCGTGCTCGGGCTCGCCTCGTTGCCCGCGCTCCCGATCGAGCAGACACCGAACATCACGCCCCCCACGATCAGCGTGACGGCGAGCTACCCCGGGGCGTCGGCCCAGGTGGTCGCCGAGACCGTCGCCCAGCAGATCGAGTCCCAGGTCAACGGTGTCGAGGGCATGATCTACATGTCCTCGAACTGCACCAGCGACGGCCTCTACGCGCTGACGGTCTCGTTCGAGGTCGGGACCGACGTCGACGAGGCCACCGTCCTCGTCCAGAACCGGGTTTCGATCGCGATCCCATCGCTCCCCGACGAGGTCCAGCGCCAGGGCGTCGTCGTCCAGAAGAAGTCGAGCGCCATCGTGCTGATGCTTGCGCTGACTTCGCCCGAGGAGACCTACGGCCCGCTCTTCATCAGCAACTACATCAACACCAACGTCCTGGACGTGCTGAAGCGCGTGCCCGGGGTCGGCAGCGTCTCGATCTTCGGCGCGCGCGACTTCGGGATGCGGATCTGGCTCGACCCGGACAAGCTGACCGCGCGCGGGCTGACCACCAACGACGTGGTCGGCGCGATCCGATCCCAGAACGTCCAGGTCGCGGCCGGACGGATCGGGGCCGCGCCCGCTCCCGCGCAGACCGCGTTCACGCTCACGGCGTCGACCCAGGGTCGCCTCACGGAGCCCGAGCAGTTCGAGAACCTCCTCGTCAAGGTCGGCGAGAACGGCGCCACGGTGCTCCTGCGCGACGTCGCCCGCATCGAGCTGGGCGCACAGAACTACGACATCGGGGCGCGTTTCGACGGCCGGGACGCCGTCGCGCTCGGCATCTACCAGCAGCCCGGGGCCAACGCGCTCGACATCGCCGAGGGCATCCGCTCGACGATGGACCGGCTCGCCGAGTCCTTCCCCGAGGACCTGCGCTACGAGGTCGCGTTCGACACGACGGGATTCATCGAGGCCTCGATCGAGGAAGTGATCATCACGCTCCTCGAGGCGATCGCGCTGGTCGTGCTGACGGTCTACCTGTTCCTCCAGGACATCCGCACCACGATCATTCCGACGATCACGATCCCGGTCGCGCTGATCGGCACGTTCGCGGTCATGCTCGCCTTCGGCATGTCGCTGAACACGCTGTCGCTGTTCGGCATCGTGCTCGCGATCGGCATCGTCGTCGACGACGCGATCCTCGTCGTCGAGAACGTGATGCGGATCATCGAGGAGGAGGGCCTCGACGCGAAGGCCGCCACCGAGAAGGCGATGGAGCAGATCACGGGCCCGGTGATCGCGACCACGCTCGTGCTCCTCGCCGTGTTCGTGCCGACGGCGATGCTCAGCGGGATCACCGGCCAGCTCTACCAGCAGTTCTCGATCACGATCGCCGTCTCGACGCTCCTGTCGTCGGTCAACGCACTGACGCTGAGCCCCGCGCTCTGCGGCATCCTGCTCCGCGCGCCCTCTGGCAAGAAGAACATCTTCTTCCGCGCGTTCGACCGGGTCCTCGACACGTTCCGCATCGGCTACGTCGGCGTCGGCGCCTTCCTGTGCCGTCGCCTCGTGATCGGCCTGGTCCTCTTCGCGGGCATCGTGGGGCTGGCCGGCTACAGCGCGAAGAAGCTGCCCACCGGGTTCCTGCCGAACGAGGACCAGGGCTACCTGTTCGCACAGGTCGTGCTCCCCGAGGGCGCGACCGTCGAGCGCACCGGCGAGGCGCTGGGTCGGATCGGCGGGTCGACCCGCGAGCTGGCGGGCGTCGCCCACGTCCTCGAGATCAACGGCTTCGCGATCCTCGAGGGGGCGAACTCGACGAACTCCGGAACGATGTTCATCTCGCTCGATCCTTGGGAAGAGCGGGACATGCGCACGCGCAACGTCGGCGTCATCGCGCGCCAGCTGACGACCAACATCCACGCCGAGCCGGCCTGCGCGGGCTTCGCGTTCCCCCCGCCGCCGATCATGGGGCTCGGCACCGCGACGGGCTTCGACCTGCGGCTCGAGGACCGCGAGGGCGCCGGCTTCTCCGCGCTCGAGCAGGTGGCCAACGACCTCGTCGATGCAGCGGAGGAGGACCCGAGGCTGACTCGCATGAAGTCGGCTTTCCGGACCGACACCCCGCAGATCTACCTCGACATCGATCGCGAGAAGACCCAGAGGCTCGGCGTCCCGCTGAACGACCTGTTCGCGACGCTGCAGACCAACCTCGGCTCGGCCTACGTCAACGACTTCTCGAAGTTCGGCCGCACCTACCGCGTGATGGCCCAGGCCGACGCAGCGTTCCGCGCGCGCATCGACGACATCCAGGCGCTGCGCGTCCGCACCAAGAACGGGGACATGGTGCCGGTCTCCACGCTGCTGACCGTGCGCGAGACCGCCGGCCCGCGGACGGTGTTCCGCTACAACAACTACGTCGCCACGTCGATCAGCGGCACCGGCACCGGCGGCGTCAGCACCGGCGAGGCGATCCAGGCGATGGCGGCCATCGCAACGCCGCGCCTACCCTCCTCGATGGGCTTCGAGTGGACCGGCGTGTCCTACCAGGAGGCGAACGCAGGCAGCGAGGCCATCGTGATCTTCGGGCTCGCGCTGCTGTTCGTGTTCCTGTTCCTCGCCGCCCAGTACGAGAGCTGGTCGGCCCCGCTCGCGGTCCTCCTCAACGTGCCGATCGCGATCCTCGGCGCGCTGGGCATGACGCTCATCATCGGCCTGGACAACAACGTCTACACGCAGATCGGCTTCGTGCTCCTGATCGGACTGGCCGCCAAGAACGCGATCATGATCGTCGAGTTCGCGCGCGAGCAGGTCGCGGCCGGCAGCACGGTCCTCGAGGCGGCGCGCAACGCGACCCACATGCGCTTCCGCGCGATCCTGATGACCGCGATGTCGTTCATCCTCGGCGTCCTCCCGCTGCTGCTGGCGAGCGGCGCGGGCGCGATGAGCCGACGCTGCCTCGGCAGCGCCGTGTTCGGCGGGATGACGCTCGCGACGGTGCTCGGCATCGTGATGATCCCGATGCTCTACACGTTCGTAGCGCGCGTCTTCGAACGACGCGCGTGAGTCGCTGGCGCGCGTCGGCTCACCGGAGACGGACGCGGATCACGAGCTCGCGGCCCTCGCCCAGAGCAGCGCGCGCGGCGCGGCGCACGACGGCCCCGCCGTCGGGACCGGTCGCAACGACCGTGCGAATCCGGGCAGCGCCGGTGCGCGGCATCTCGGCCGCAACGTTCTCCGCCGGCAGCACGAGAGGATTCGAGGTATCGAGGATCACGGCCATTTCGCGGCCGAGACCGACCTCTCGGGAACGCATCTCGATCAACCGATCGACATCGAGCTCCAACCCCACGCGCCCGGCCGCGCCGGGCTGGACCCACGCGGTCGCGAACGAGCCCTCGTCGAACAAGCCCACCAGCGGTCGCGGCACACGCGACGCCTGCGCGACCTCGGTCTCCCAGTCGAAGACGTAGCTGCGCTCGATGCCCGAGCCGAACGCCACGGGAAGCCCTGCAACGACGGAGCCCTGGAAACCGACCAGCGCCTCGGCGCCTTCGGGCACCGGACCGTCCGCGTCGGTGCGGACCTCGACTCCGATCGGCAGGGACCAGACCTCGATCGACAGCTGCTCCGGCCTCAGCACGCCCGTGACGCGCTGCTCGACCGACCGCCCGATCCGCTCGCCGCGCTCTCCGTTGAGGACCAACACACCCGTCGAACCCGCACCCGGCGGCAGGAACAACGCGAACGCATCGGACTGCTCTCCGATCGCACGCACTGCCAGCTCCTGGACGCCCAGCGAAGGCAGCGCGTCCGCTTCGAGGCCGTCGTCGGAGCGCGTCATGAACCGGAAGCCGACGACCGGCGACCCGAAGAGCGGTGTGGCGATCACACGGAGATCACTCCGTAGCCGGGACTTCGGCGGCTCGTAGCGCGCCGTGCAGCGCAGACGGAGCTGGGCCCCACCGAGCGTCCCGAGCTCTTGCACGACCGTTCCACCCTGCGCGACCACGAACGTCGAACCCAACTCGTCGACGACCGTCGCCAGTCGGTCGAGGGGACCCACCGAGTCGCCGACGGCGATCGAATCCGCGCCATTCTCCGCAGTGGACCGGACGACGGCCTCGACGATCGCAGCCGTCCCGTCGGGGAGGACCCGCGCACGCAGCGCGGCCGCCACGCCGATCTCGGCGACGTCGAAGAGCGGCTTGTAGATGGCGGAGGACTGCGCGATCTCGACCTCGAGGCCGTAGAGCACGCGATTCTGGATCGCATCCGCGATCACGCGGACCTCTCCGGAACGGAACGCCTCGACGCCTCGGAGCAGGACCTCGGTCGTGCCGTCTGCGCCCACGCGCTCCACCGTGACGTCGAGTTCGATGCGCGGCGGCATCGCGTCGCGGACGGCACGCAGGTCGACCGCGGCCTGCTCGGCGAATCCGGAATCGAGCAGGACGCGCGGTCCCACCTCGACGAAGCCCGTCGCCCCGGCGTTCTCCCCGCGGATCGCATCGAGCAGCGCCAGCAGCGCGTCCCTCTCCAAGAGCGGAGCCGCAGCAGCCGCTTCCTGACCATCGGCACGCACGGCGACGAGCCGCTCTTCACCGAGCAGGAGCCGGCGCCGATCGACCTCCGCCCAATTGCTCGCGAACTTCGGCAACCCTCTCCGAACCATCCCCGCCGGGGCCGGATCGAGGCCCGAGCGCTGCACGAGATCCGAGACATCCAGGTCGGGCTGCTGGGCGAGCGCCTGCGGAAGCAGGAACAGCGCCAGGGAGAGCGGTCGGATCAGGCTGGACATGGTCGCTGGAGGCTAGCGGCGAACACCGTGGTCGACAGGGCCGAGGCACGTTTCCGCGATGGCTCCCCGCCTGCCCCCCGGCGAAGATCCGGGCCATGCGAAGCCTCCTCCCGTGCGCCGCCGCCCTAGCCCTGTCCTGTGCCGTCGCCTCCCAGGACTCCGAAGCCGGAGCACCGACCTGGCAACAGCTCGCCGCGCACGAGACCCCGCAGTGGTTCAAGGATGCGAAGTTCGGGATCTTCATCCACTGGGGCGTCTACTCGGTGCCGTCGTTCTGCGACACGAGCACCTACAGCGAGTGGTACCAGCACTGGCTCGACACCAACGCCCACGACGGGCTCGAGCGGAAGTTCCACGCGGCGAACTACGGGGAGGACTTCGCCTACCGCGACTTCGCGCCGATGTTCCGCGCCGAGATGTGGAGCCCTGAAGACTGGGCGAAGATCTTCCGGCGCGCCGGAGCACGCTACGTCGTGCTGACGTCGAAGCACCACGACGGCTTCTGTCTGTGGCCGAGCGCCGTCGCCAGCGAGGTCCGTGGCTATCCATGGAACAGCGGCGAAACCGGCCCCAAGCGCGACCTGGTCGGCGAGCTGACCGAGGCCGTCCGCGCCGAGGGTCTGGAGATGGGCCTCTACTACTCGTTCATGGAGTGGCACAGCCCGCTCTACGACGAGGATCGCAGCGCCTACGTCACCAGGGTCATGCGCCCCCAGATCGAGGAGCTGATCACCCGCTACGCGCCCACGGTGTTCTGGCCGGACGGTGAGTGGAACCACCCTGATTCGCTCTGGCAGGCCCGCGCGACGCTCGACTGGATCTACGCGAACCATCCGGCGTCTCACCGCCTCGCCGTCAACGACCGCTGGGGCAAGGGCCTCCGCGGCCAGGTCGGTGACTTCTCGACGACCGAGTACGGCAGCCTCGGCAACAGTTCGGGCGCGATGCGCGACGAGGTGATCTTCGAGGAGTGCCGCGGGATCGGGCACAGCTTCGCGTTCAACCGCGCCGAGGGCTACGACGTCTACGACACGCGCGACGAGTCGGTGCAGCGCCTGATCGAAACGGTCGGCCGCGGCGGCAACCTGCTGCTCGACATCGGGCCGACGGCCGATGGCCGCATCCCGCTGATCATGGTCGACCGGCTGTTCGCGATCGGACGCTGGCTCGACCGCAACGGACAGGCGATCTACGGCACGACGGCGGGGCCCTTCCGCAAGACGCCTTGGGGTGCCGCGACCACGAAGGAGGACCGGCTCTTCCTCCACGTCTACGACTGGTCGGAAGACCGCACCCTGCAGGTGCCCGGCCTGCGCAACGACATCGAGGCGGCATGGCTCCTGCACGACGAAGCCAAGCGCCCGGTGCCGTTCACCCGCGACGCCCGCGGCGTGACCTTCGACCTGTCGGGTCGCCTGCCCTGCGAGCACGCCACGGTCCTCGCGCTCCAGCTGGACGGCGCGCCGGTCGTCGACGAGCGCGTCTATCCAGCCGACGACGGTTCGCTCACCGTCTCGGCCCAGGACGCCCGCATCGAGGGCAAGAGCCTCCGCGTCGAGCAGTCCCGATCCCCGGGCGAAGCCGATTGGCAGGACAACCTCGGCTACTGGTCGAACACCACCGACACGGCACGGTTCGGACCGCTGGCCTTGCCGGCAGGCCGCTATCGGATCGAGCTGGAATGTGCCGTCGACCCGTCCCAGGGCGGCGGCGCGCTGGAGCTCCGTCTCGGAACAGCGACCCGCACCGTCGAGGTCACCGAGTCGACCGGCAGCTGGCAGACCTACCGCGCGCTCGAAGCGGGCACGGTCGAGATCGGCGAGGGATCGACCGACCTCGAGCTCGCACTGCGAGCTGCACGCATCGACCGCAGCGCGCTGATGAACCTGCGTGCGGTTCGGCTCGAACCCGTGCGCTGAAGGGGGCACGGCGACCCGCCGGCGCCGTCGGTGTAGGCTTGGGGTCGTAATCCGGTATTGCCATGCGCCACGCCCCGCTCCCCGTCTCGATTCTCGCGCTGGCGTTCGTGACCGCCGCCGCGAGCGCCCAGTCGACCGGCTGGCACGCGATGCGCGACGGCGGCCCAGCCCACGCGCGCTTCGTCCCCGAGGTTGCCGGCATGGCGACCGACACCCTGCGCGGCCGAGCCGTCTTGTACCGCCCTACGCTGGCCCCTCGGACCTGGGAGCTGATCGCCGGAACCTGGCGGCCGATCCCGACGGCGAACCTCCCTCCTGCCCCGCCTGTCTTCAACGACTTCGCGCTGACGTTCGACGCGAACCGCGGAGTCACGATCCTCGCTCTCGGCTTCGCACAGGGCATCGTCGAGCTGTGGGAGTACGACGGAGTCGACTGGACGCGTTCGTCGAACCCACCGCCGCCGCTCTCGACCACGCTGATCTCGCCGCGGGTCTCGACGATCGTCCACGATCCGGTGCGCAACCAGCTCGTGCTGATCTACGCCGAGTCGATTCCGAGCGGGCCGTTCTCCAGCCGAGAGGTGCTCGGCATGCGTGTCCGCGATGCGCAGGGCAGGTGGTCGAGCCAGACGTTCACCAACTTCAACGTGTCAACCGTGAACGGTGCGATCCCACGGGGAGCCGTTACCTACCACGCGGGACTCCAGGCGATCGTCTACCTGCCGTTCGACACGTTCGACTTCCAGGCGTGGAACGGGACCTCGTGGCAAACCGTCGCGGCGACAGGCACCGGTATTTCGGTGACGTCGCTGCCGAAATCCGGGTTCGCATCGGGCTACGACGACACCACGGATCGTCTGGTCGTGTTCGGAGGGAGCCGGAGCGGGAACGAGGTGCCGGACACGTTCGCTTGGGAGCGGAGCAGCGGCCGGTGGTCCCGCCAGGCGACGACCAGACGACCGATCGCCACACGCGACCCTGTGATGACAGCCGCTCCCGGCGGCGGTGTCCTGGTTGCCGGAGGCTTCGAGTGTCCGCGGCCCCAGCCGTGCCGGATCGTCACCCCGGCAGTCTGGCGGCTCGGAGTCGTCACAGGGACGACGACGGCGATCGGGCCTGGGTGCGCGGGGAGCGCGGGCATCCCGACGATGACCCCCCGCAACCAGCCGACGCTCGGGGGCCGCTTCGACCTGGACCTGACGAGCCTGCCCGCCGCACCGACCACGCTGACGCTCGGACTGATCGGCGTGCCGTCTCCACCGGTCCCGCTGGCCGCTGCCGGCATGCCCGGCTGCTCGCTCCGACTCACCATCCACGCCAGCTTGTTGCTCGGCACGACCCCGAACAGCGCCACCTGGTCGCTGACGATCCCGGATGTCGGGGACCTGCTCGGGCTGTCGTTCGATGTGCAGGCAGCGGTGACGGATGCGGCGGCGAATGCGGGCGGGCTCGTGATGTCGAACGCGCTGCGGGCGACCGTCGGGATGCGGTGAGAGTGGTCTGGAGCGGCGGGGTGGAGCGGACTAATCTGCTCGGCCCGCGGCGGAGAGATCTCTGCCGCATGGACGCGCCCGTAGCTCAGTTGGATAGAGCACCGGTTTCCTAAACCGGGGGTCGTGGGTTCGAATCCCGCCGGGCGTGTACACCCAGCCACGGGGAGCGGCAGTCCGTCCGTGGACAGGCCTTGGGTTGCTGACACAGCTCTGCTCTGCAGAACTGCGTCAGCGACCTCACGCCGGCTCCCGCCACCTTCCAGTGGTGCGATCGAACCCGAGCTCCACCGTCTTGCCGGAAGGGCTCGTATTCGTGTCCTGCCCCGACTTCAGCGGCCATTCCCCGTTGGCGGCGCGCCTCGCGTTCCATTGACGATCGACCCGAAGCTCCGACCGGTTCACGTACGTCGGGAACGAGCGAATGACCTGCCCTCGCCTGACGACAACCTCATCGTGCCCCATGTAGCCGACCGTGGATGGCAACGGGGGAAGGTGCCGTACCACGAAGCTCCCCTCGGAGCTCTCGATGACCACGATGCTCGCGTAACTGCCCGATCCTCCACTCCGCACAACGAGGACCACGTCTGGTTTCGCGTCACCGCTGACGTCGTCGACCCAGGCTGCTTCCAGGGACCCGTCGCGGGGAACCAGGCCGGAGTCGAAACCGGCCTGCGAGATCTCTGCCCGAAACGAACCACCCGTGTGGCCTTCCCCTTCGGGCACGGAGATCACCATCTCGAGATCTTCCATGGGCACGCTGGCTCCGAGTCCCGGGGCGAGGGCACGCAAATCGAGTTTCTGCCCCGCACCAATTCTCTCGGCATCGGATTC